>JBHHVO010000006.1:0-25123 GCA_046754365.1 Phycisphaerae bacterium
ATCTCTTCCGCGTCGCTTTGCACGAGCTGCACGACGCGCATGACGCCGCCGACGACGCTCGACGCCGTGTCGAGCTCGGCGAGGGCCTCTTCGATCCGGGCCATGTCGGACTCGCCGGCCTTGACCATGATCGACTTGGAGCCGCGGACCTCCGCAATCGTAATCGGCGCCGCGCCGCGCGTGCGCGGTGCGGACCGGACGAAAACCTCATTGAGCGCCCGTGCGACACCGGCGGCCTCGGCGTGCTCCATTTCAAAGATCTTGACGCTTCGCTGGCTCGTGCCGGCCTGGTCCAATTGCGTGATGAGGTCCTCCACGCGTTTCATGTTGTCCGGTGACGCCGAGACGATGACGGCGTTGGAGCCGCCTTCCGGAACCGCGCCGACCTGATCGCGCGGATTCCGGCTTCCTCGGAACAGGTTGTTGATCGCGTCGCGGACGCTCCACGGGTTCGCGTAGGTGAGCGCAAAGCTTCTGAGCTGTCGCTGCCGCGCGATCTCCGGCTCGACGTCGAGCTGGTCGATGAGTTGGGTGAGCTCGGCCATCTCGTTTTCGTTCGCCATGATGATGAGCGTGTTGGTGGCCCGCTCCCCGGTGATCTGGACGGGTTGCTCACCGCGTCCGGTACGACGGCGTCCGCGGTACGCCTGCTGCACGGCCCGCGCGATGTCTTCGGCGTTGCCGTGCTCGAGCTTGTACGTGTGGAGCTCCTTGACGAGTGTGGACTCCTTGTCCACCTGCTCGAGCATGACCCGGATGACGTCATGGTTTTTCGGCGACGCGGTGATGATCATGGATCGCGTACCCCAATCCACGGACGAGGTCACCTGCTCGGAAGGGCTCACCTGGGTGCGCCGGTCCCAGCGGAACATGTTGAGGATGACACCGTTGATGCTGCCGGGGTCGGCGTACTTGAGCGGATACGCGACGGTCGTGCGCTCGTCGAGCGTGGATTCCACGTCGAACGCGGCGATGAGCTCCTTGACCTTCGTGATGTCCGACTCGCTGCCGCGGACCACGATCGAGTTGCCGCGCGGATTTGCCGTGATGATGAGCGGGTCCTGTCCCTGGCGCGTCCGGCGACGCGTCCTTCCGTACACCTCATTGAGCTTCCGCGTCACCTCGTCCGCGTTGGCGTATTGCAGCAGCACGACCTCTGTCTTCGCGGCGATCGTACCCTCGCGGTCGATCTGGTCGATGAGCGCCTTGATCTCGTTGTGGTTCTCGGCCGACGCCGTGACGATGACGGACTGCGTGCCCCAGTCCACGACCGCGACGACCTGGTCCTCCGGGCGCACGCGTACGCCGCGGGCACCCCGGTACGTCTGGTTGATTGCGTTGACGACGCCGCCCGGGTCGGCGTACCTGATCTGGTAAACGACCATGGTCCGCGCGGTCTTCTCGGTGGGTTCCCGGTCGAGGTCCTGAAGCAGACTGGCAACGTCTTCGAGTTCGTCTTCCGTGACGCTGGCGATGATGGAGTTCGTGTTCGGCGCGGCGATGAACGCCGGGCCCGGATCACCGCGCTGGCCCCTGCGCCCCTGGCGGAACACCTGTACGAGCTGCCTGGCCACATCCTCGGCATTGGCGTTGTGCAACGCGAGCACGTATCGGTTTCGCCGGCCTGTGGCGAGTTTCTCGTCATCGAGCGTGCCGATCAACTCCGCGATCTTCGCGTGGTTCTTCTCCGACGCCGTGATGATCACCGATTGCGTGCCCCAGTCCACCACCGCCACGACCTGGTCCTCCGGTCGCACCGCGCTGCGGCGATTCTGCCGGAAGGTCTGGTTGATCGCGTTGATGACGCCGTTCGGATCGGCGAACTTCATCTTGTGGACCTTCATGGTCCGTTCGGTGTCTTCGGACGACTCGACGTCGATGGACGCCAGGAGCTCCGTGACTTCCGTGAGTTCGGCCTCGTTCACGCTCGCGACGATGGCATTCGTCTTCGGTTCGCCGATGAACGCGGGACCGGCGTCGCGGCGACGCCGCACGCCCGTCTGCCGGAACACCTCCGTCAGCTTCCGGGCGACCTCATCCGCATCGGCGAAGTGCAGGGGGATGAAGTGTCGTTTGCGCTTGCCGGTTGCGAGGCTTTCGTTGTCGAGGCCGTCGATGAGCTCCTTGATGATGGCGTGGTTCGTCTCGCTCGCGGTGACGACGACGGATTGCGTCGCGTGTTCCGCGACGGCGGTGACGACGTCCCGGCTCGCGACGCTGCGCCCGCGCCCGCCGCTCATCGTGCGCGTCCGTGACCATTCGCGTATGATGTTCACGACGGCGTTCGGGTCGGCGAACTTGACCGGGTAGATCTTGATGCTTGTCGCGCTGCCGCTGGCGACGTCCTCCCTGTCGAGCTCCGCCACGCGCGTCTTGACGAGCGCCATGTTCGCGTCGCTCGCCTGCACGATGATCTGCTTCGTGTTGACGTCCGGTGTGACGACGACGGTGAACTCCAGCGCCGAGACGTTGCCGCCGCCGCGCAGGCTCTGGTAGGCGCGCCGCTTGTCTTCGAAGATCTTGTTGATCGCCTCGGCGACCGCCTCCGGTTGGGCGTACTGGAGCGTGATCGTTTCGGTCGTGAGCGCCGGCGGCTTGTGCTCCTCGAGTGGATCGATGACCTCCTTCTTGATCTGGTCGATCTGCGCCTGCGTCCCCCGGACGATCAACATGTTGAGTGAGCGGTTTGCCTCCGCCTGGGGCGGCACCTCGCCCTCCGGCAGGTTCCGGCCACTCCAGAGCCGCGTGATGTTGCCGGCCACTTCCTGGGCGCTGGCGCTCTTGAGCGCGACCATCAAGAAGCCCGGCGGGCTCGACGCGTTCGCCGGCGTGTCCACGGTTTTCAGGGCGTCCTCCACGAATCGAAACACGATCGGACTGCCGAGCACGACCATCGAGTTGGTTTTGTCGTCCACCTCGACCGCGAACGCCTCCATGTCGCGCGACCCTACGCGGCGGAGGTAGTCGGTCACGAGCTTGTTGAGCATCGTGTGGACTTCCCGCGCCTTGGCAAACTTGAGCGGGTAGATCTTGAAGTCGAACCCCATCTCGCGCGGTTGGTCCATCTTGATCGCCAGCGCCTTGACCTCCTCGAACGTCGCGTCGTCCGGCGCGAGCACGAACAACTGTTTCGTCGCGTCGTGCCCCGTAACCGTGAACCGCGACGAACCGCGCCCACCGCCGCGCCCGCCGCGACGTCCGCCGCGACCTCGACCGCCCTCGCCGTAGGCGGTTCGGATCGCGTCCGCCACGTCGCTTGGCGTCGCATGTTCCAGCGGGATCGGCCGTGGTTTCGTCCGCTCCACGCCTTGCGCCTGTATCGTGTCGATCGTCGCGAGAATCTCCTCGCGCATGGCTGCCGGCGCCGCGAAGAACAGCACGTTCGTTCCCGCTTCACCGATGAAACGAGGTCCACTCGCATCGGCCGCTCCGCGTCGCGGACCACCGCGACCGCCGGCCGCGCCGCCGAACATCTGCGCGAGCGTGCCGGCCACCGCGTCCGCGTCCGCGTTCGCGAGTGTGACGGCCTCAAACCGGCTGCCCTCGCTTTCGACGTCGAGCATTGCGACGAGGTCGTCGATCTCCGCGATCTGCGCCTCCGTGCCGTGGGCCGAAAGCATGCTCAGCGGCGGGAACGGCAGGAACAGCGGCGGCGCGTTCGGTCCGCTCGCCGCGCGCGTCTGCGCACCGGCCCGGCCCTTGGCTCGGCCCCTTCCGGTGCCGGCGCCACCGGGTGCTCCGCTCTGCTCGAAGTGCGCCGAGAGGTACTCTGCCACGCCCGTCACGTCGGCGTGCGTAAGCACATAGTGTTTCGTGATGCGGTCGGTCTCCTCAAAGCTCTCGAGCTGCGTAATGAGCTCGCCGATGTAGTCGAGCGCGGCCCGCGGCGCCATCGCGATGACGGTGTTGGCGACCGGGTTGCTCGTGATCGTGATATCGCTGCGAAACACGCCCAGCGGTCCGGCATCGGTGACGGCTTCCTGCATGAGCCCCTGCGGCAGCAGCTTGGCCCCGCCCTTGGCGCCCGCCTTGCCGCGACCCTTCGCTGCGTTGCGCGCCCTGGTCGCTCCGAGCCCGAGCATGTCCGTGAGGAGTTCCTCGACCTCCGCCGCGTCAAGCTTCTGAAGCGGATAAGTCCTCAGCTCGTTTTCAATCGGCTGCGGTTGATCGATGATCGCGAGGAGTTCCAGGATGTCGCGGTAATCGTTCGGTTTGGCCCGGATGATGAGCGTCCGGTCCCTGGGATTCGGTACGATCCGCACCGATGGTTGCGCGAGCTGCGGGATTTGCACACCGCCTTTGCCCCCCTGACCCGGCACCGGCGTTGCCTTGCCCGCTTGCCCTTTCCCCTGCTGCGCGCGTTGGGCCGCCCGCGCTGCGGCCTGTTGCTGTGCACGCGCGAGTTGCTGCTGCGCCCGGGCCATTTGCGCGGCGCGGGCCCGCTGTTGCTTGGTGGCGTTGAAGACCTCGTCGATGAGCTCCGCCGCCTCATTCACGTCCATGTACCGCACGCGGTACACGCGGGTCTCATATTCTTTCCCGAACTTGTTGAGCTCCTCCTCCATGTCCTCGACGAGCTTCTCGACACCGTCGACGTCGGCCTGCTGTCCCTCGACGATGAGGACGTTGTTCGCCTCGTCATAAATCAAACGCAACTTGGTGCCGGCCGGCAGCGCCGGGTCCTCGTCTTTGCGCGGTTGCCCATCCGGCGTTGCGTTTTGTTGAGCGTCGGTATTGCCGGTGGCGGGTGCGGCCTTGGCGGCCTTAACGGGTCGCCGCTGGGGCGATGCATCCTGCAGCATCGTCATCGCAAGCATCGTGTCGAGGCCGATCGGCGCGTCGTCACCGGTCCCATCGACGGGCGTCTCGTCCTGCTTGGCGGCCTGCGCCGCGTCAGGTTCCTCTGCGTTCGCTGGTTCCGCCGAGCCGTCCTGACCGACCAGCCCGACCGCGATCGCTTCGATACCGCGCATGAAGGAAAGCGGCATGACACACGGGCGTCCCTTCTTGGCCGGCGGGAGCACACGATTTACCGCGTCTTCGATGTTCCGTTCGTCTCCGAGTTTTACAATCTCGATGTCAAGCTCGGGGTGATTGTTCCTGAGCCATTCCGCGGTTTCCTTGACGGTGGCGCCGGCGGGCGGCGCGAGCGGAAGCCGCACGGGGATCATGTCCTCCGGTTTGACGATGTCCACGTGTTCGCGGATGAGCTTCTCTATATCCGGGAAGCGTGATTCGTCCGGGTACTCGATGAACAGAATATCGTCCAGGAGCGGTATGTAGTCGACCTTGGGGACCATGTCCGCGGGTCGCCACATATAGTCAAGCAGTTCCGAAAGCTCGTACGATGCGTCGAACGCGTCTGCGTGCTTGAGCGTATACGTGAAGCTCGGCACAGCGGGTGCCGTTTCAATATCCGAGTCCGGTTGATCAAACTGTCCGACGATCTGATCGATGTGGGCGATGTCGGACGCGCTCGCCACCGCCAGCATCGTGCCGGCCAGCTCGTCGGTTTGCAGGAACACCGCTGCGCCGCGGTGTGTCTTGGTCGTCGTGAACATGTCCTCGTCGAGCGACGGCTCTGGCGGCGCGCCGCGTGGGGGACGCTGGCGCCGTCCGGCGCGGCCCTTGGGCGCTGCCGGCACGTCCACGGCCGTCATGATGACCTCCGCGAGACGGTCGAGGTCCGCATGTGCGATGTGATAGATCTTGATTTGTTTGCCGACCGCGTCGGGTGTGTCGAACCGGGCGATGTAGCCCTCGGCCTCGGCGACATCCGACGCACGCCCCTTCAGCACCACGGCACCACCACCCGGGGCGGCGATGATCGTGAAGTCCGCGAGCGCACCGGCCGGACCGCGCTTCGGCCTGGCGCCTGGCTTGCGGGGTGCCGCACGACCCGGCGCCGCGCCGCCGCCCATCAGCCCCGTAACCACCTCGATAATCTCATCCGGAGACGCATGCGCCAGCGTCACGGTGTTGACGACGGGTTCGTCGGCCGCGTCCGTGCCCAACAGGTCCACGAGTTCCGCAACCCGCGGCAGTTCGGATGTCGGCGCGATCACGACCAACCGGTTCGTGTTGGGTTGCGGGATGATCTCCATCGCCGCGGCGCGGGCGGACGACCCGCCCGGTGACCCTTTTGGACGCGGTCGTGTCGCCTTCACGCCCAACGCGGTGCGAAGATCCGCCGCCACGTCCAGGACGTCCACGCCGTCCGCGAAGTCCTCGAACACGCGCACCATGGGCGCATCCGCCACATCGTCGCGAAGCAGATTCAGCAACTTTTCGATCCGAGGGAAGTCCGTCGGCGGCGCGATCACGACCAGGCGGTTGATGTTGGGCTGGGAGATGATCTCGACGCCACCGCCGGCGGGCGCGTTCGCCCCCCTCGGCCCCTTCGCCGGGCCCCGCCCACGCTTCGCGCCGGCGTCCCCAAGCGCCGAACGCAGGTTGTTGGCAATTTCCACCACATCGGCGCCGGCCGGAAAGTCACCGTACGTTCGCGCCACCGGCTTGTCCGCGACATCATGGCGGAACACGTCGATCAACTGCTCGATGCGCGGCAGCGCCGCCGCTTCCGCGATGACCACGAGCCGGTGAAGGTTCGGCTGTGCAATAATCTCGGCCTGGCCGGCCCCGCCCGCCAGCGCACCCTTGGAGCCCTTCGCGCCGGGGCGTCGGCGCGACGGACCGCCCGAGCCGAGTGCCGACCGCACGCTCGTGGCGATCTCATCCATGTCGGCGCCGGCCGGGAAGTCGTCGAATATCCGCACGATCGGCTGATCCGGCGGCACGTCGTGTTGTGTGATGAACGCCTCGACCTGCTCCATCTTCTCCGGCGTCGTGCGCACGACCAGGCTGCGCCCCATCTGAACGATCGTGAGGTCCTCGGACTGTACGGTAGTCGCGGTCTGCCGGCCCTTGCGGGTTCGCTTCGGCGGTGTCGCCCGGGCACGACCGCCGACCAGCGTCTTCAAGCCCGTGGTCAGCTCCGACGGGTCGGCGTGTCGGATCGCGAACGTTCGCTCGATGAGTTTCGATGGCTTATCGATCTGCGCGAGCCACGTCTTGATCTGGTCGAGTTGGGTCTGGTTCCCACCCTGCACGAGAATCGCATGGTCCACGGGGAGACATGGCACCATGCCGGCGGCGCTTTGCGCGGACGCACCGTGCTGCACGAAATCGAGCATCGTCGCGAGCGTCGACACGGCGTCGGAAGGATCGATATGCTCAACCGCCAGACGCACCACGGTGCCGGCGCCGACGTCCACGCCTTCGAGTTGATCAATGATCGGTTTGAACTCGGTCCACTCGTCTTCCGTGCAGAGGACATACAGCAGGCCGTTCGCGTCGTCGTCGGTGAACTTGCCCGGCACGGGCACGCGCCGCCGCGCCGCCGCGGCGCCCTTTCTCTTGCCTTGTGGCCGCCTGGGCGCGGGGGCGGCATCGCTCGCATACTGGCGGAGCATGTTCGCCACAAACGACGGCGCCTGATGCTCCAGGTGCACCACGTGGATCACCACCGCCGCGCCCGGGACGTCGATCGTCTCGAGCATCGCATACACCTCGTCCACGTCCTTCCGCGAGCCACTCACCCAGATCGCCTCGTCCGACGCCTCCGGTACGATCTTGGGCCCGCTGGCTGCAGCGCCGCGACCGCCGCCGCCCAATACCGATTGCAGCGTAGTGGTCACCGCGGACGCCCCGACATGCGAGACCGCGACCCGCACGGGACCCACGTCCGTCTCCACGTCGAACATCGCCACGAGCTCGCGGACACGCGCCACGCCCTCCTCGTCCGCGAGCACGACGATCGAGCTCATGGTGGGCATCGGAATGAGCACGACGTCGCTGCCGGTCACGCGCGTCGCGATGCGTTGATCCGCCGCACGACGCTTCTTGCCGCGGCGCTTGGGAACCGTGCGCTTCCCGGGCGTCGAAAACTCCTTCCCACCCTCGGCTTCCATGACCTGGTTGATGATCTGCACGAGATCGTTCGGGTCGCTGTGTTCCACCGCGATAAGCGTATGCGGCTTACGCGACTCCGTGTCGACGTCGATGTACTTCAACAGCCGCTTCATCTCGTCGATCTTGCCCTGCATCGCCCGGACGATGAGCACGCCCTGGTCGTCATCCGCCAGGATGTTGACCGGAAGCTCCGGGATGTGGAGCACGTTGGTCGCCGCCGCGCCGCGCTTGCCCCGGCTCTTCGGGGCGCTCGCGCGGCCCCTGCCGACGGTTCCCGCCGAAAGCTCCATGAGCTTGTTGAGCTTGTCCATCGCCTGGGTCGGGAGGATGTACGTCAGCTCAATCCGTTCGATCGGCCGGACGTCACCGTCGCCGCCACCGGTGAAAAAGTCGATGAGACCCAGATACTTCTCGATGTCGCGCGACAACGCGAAGATCGTCAACTGGTTCTTGTCGGGAATCGCCGTCACGCGGACATAGTCCGGCAGAAAATCCCGCACCATTTCCAGATCCGAAACCGATCCGGACGTCGGTGTGTACACGACCAGGGCCAATCCCTCGCTCGGGAAGTCCGCCGCGCGGAAGTCCTCGACGCTCGCGAACATCTGCCACGGCTCCAGCAGCCGCAGCATGTCGTTCACACGGATCACCTCGAAATGGTCTTCGTACCGCTTGAGCCAATACGGTTCGTTCGGCTTGAACTTGAACAGCAGCATCCGCACCCGGTTCAGCGCGGCGTCGTAGCTCATCTCCTCCGTCGTCACCAGGTCCTGCACCTGCCCGTTCGGCGGAGCGCCGATGATGGGAATGCCCGCTTGACGCGCAAAGCCGTCCAACAACTGCGCATGCGTGCCGTTCTTGATGCTGAACCGGTACGTCCGGGCTTCCGGCGGACGCGTATCCTCTTCCGGCAAGAGCGGCGCGTCGTCGGCCTCATCGGCCGCGGCGCTGCCCGCGTCGGCCGTGTCGTCCGGCTTTCCGGGCGGGGCACGGCCCGCGTCGCTCGGGACAGGTACGATCTGATCTTGATCCGCGCCCGCCGCCGGCGGTGCGGTGGGCTTGGGTTTGGGTGGTGTTGGCTGGTGTGGCTGCGCGGGTCGCGGCTGCCCCGGACGCCACGGTGCCGCCTTCGCGTCTTGTTCCGCGCCCGATCGCGCCTTCGCGTCACCACCTACCGGCGCATGGGCTCCGGACCGTGTCGACGCAGCGGCCCGACCCGCGCGCCGATGACCGACGAGTTGATCGATTCTCGCTTGGATCGCAGGGTCGAGCTTGAGCTGACCCTTTTGCCGTGTGGTGGTCGTGGCCCGGCCCGCCGCGCCGGCGGCAGCCGGCTTGCCTGCACGCGTCTTGGACGTACGTTGATCCGGTGTGGCTTTGTCCGACTTGGTCTTGTCCGACTCGGTCTTTTCCGGCTTGGCCTTTTTCGGCTTGGCCTTGTCCGACTTCGTCTTTTCCGGCTTGGTCTTGTCAGACTTTTCCTTGCTCGACGTTTCTTTCTCTGACTTCTCCTTGTCCGACTTGGACTTCTCCGATTCGGCTTGCTTGCCGGAATCCTCCTTCTCGTCCTTCTCGCTCGGATCCTTCGCCTTGGATGTTCCCTTGTCTTGCTTACCGTTCTTGTCTTTGGATGCGGACTTCGCGTCCTCCGCGGCTTTCGGGTTCGATTCCGTCTTGCCCGACGCTTTGTCGGCTTTCTCGTCCAACGCTTTGTCTGGCTTGTTGCCGGACGCCGTGTCCTCGTGAGCGTCGTCGCTCCGTGGCCACGCGGCTGCATCATGCCCGTGTGCAGCAGGCATGCCCGACGCCACCGGCGCATACGCCGATGCGGCAAGGACCGATGTGCCGATCGCCGCTACGATGCCGACCCCGATGAGCCTCGGCATCCATACCCAGCTCGAAGTCCCGTTGAATCGCATGGAAGCAACCTCCTGCTCACAGCGGCTGCCGGCAAACCCGCCCAGCCGCGATCAAGATCGTCATACACTCATCGCCGAACGCGCCGCCCATCCACGTCGGTGCGATCGGCCGTTCGCGAAACCGCGGGATGCATGCCCGATGGCTTCGGCCGTCGGGGACGCAAACAGGAGACCACATGCGCGTCTCCCACCGCGAACACCACGGACCACGGACTGACCAGGACCCGCAGATTCAACCGTAACCGCGCGTTAGTGCATGGTCACGCGTCGTCTTGGGGGTTCTTGGCTCGGTCCGGACCGCATCCGTAAGGACGCGGCCGGTAACCAGACTCCCGCGAACCGCCGTGCAGATGCACTAGTCCTGCTTCCCCCCTGCGGGTTTCTTGGCCGGCGACTTCTTTACCTGCTTTCTGGTACCCGCTCGCGACCGATGCGCCGCACCGGCGGTCGGGCCGCCGCGACGGTGGGCGCGCCGCGCCGCGCGGGCCGCCGCGGCACGGCTGCGCGTGTCGGCGGGCGGCCTCTTGCCGCGTCCCTTGTCAGCCGTCGATCGCCGCTTCGCGGGCTTTGTCGGGCGGCGCGCGGCCGCCGACGCGGGTTTCGATCGGCCGTTGGTGCCTGGTTTCGCTGCGGCGCCGTCCGTGCCGGGTCGGGGCACGCCGTGTGCAGCGTTCGCCGCGGCCCGGGTCGGTCGGGCGGTGTCACGCGCACCGGGCGCGGCATCACGGGCGTCGCCCGCGGCCGCGCCCGTCCGCAAGCGGAGGCGCTCACCCGCGAGCTGCAGGTCCGGGTACTCGACCGCGTCGCTCAGTTTCATGTCTTGATCCAACGGGTCGCCGAGCCGGTAGAAAAACACGTCGTCACCGCGCTGGACGACCGCGCCATACTGGTGCACCAGCAGAAGCTTGCCGCCATCGAACGCGTCGCCGGCCGCAACATACGTCGTTTCATGGCGCGCGGTGTTGTCGATGATGAACTCGTCACGCGGCGTGGTCCCGTCCGCCGCAAGCAACGCCATCGTCAACCGCATCTTGTTGCGGTCCTTCCACCGTTTGGGAGCCGGTGGCGGTGGTGGTGGCGGCGGCGTGACCGCCACATGTTCGACCGGTTTGGGTGGTGGTCTGGGTTTCGGTGGTGGCGGCGGCGGCGGCGGCTTGACGTATTCCGTAAACGGTCGACCCGCCCAGATCCGCGAGTAGTCCCGCCCATCGACGTATCGCCGGTACGACGCCGGCTGGACAAGCGCCGCGGGGTTCACGCGCACCAGCCTGTCTTTCGGAACGACGAGGATGTCCATCGTCGTGTGGAAGCTCTTGCGGTTCGCATCGCGGTTGCGCGCGCTTGTGCTCGCCGGTGAGATCGATGTATTGCGGACGCGCACGAGGTGTGGCAGTTCGGCCGCCCGCTGCAAGAAACCGATCACGGACGCGAGCGCCCCTTCGCCGGACACGCTGAACGTAAGACGCGTCACACCTGTCTTGCGGTCCAGACGGGGCCGTCCCGGCGATCGCTTGCAGTGCTGCAGGCCCACACTCTCGATCAGGTCGTTGAGCCGCGCGAGCACGTCGTTGCCGACCTCATCAGCGTCGAAGCGCCCCACGCGCGCGACCATATCGCGATACGCCACACGCGCATCCAGGAACCGCGCCTCCAGCGATTCGAGTTCCGCAAGCACCTCGCGGCGCGCCGCGATCCGGTCGTCGATGTTGAGCCAGGGTTCGATCCACCGGGGGTACGCGACGCCCGAGATGAACATGTACGCCACCACCACGCCCAACACGCCGGCCAGGATTTTCGTGCGCTTGTCCATCAACTACCCCCGATCGACGTCGGCGACACGCGACTACAACGCCTTCGAGCGCCGCGCGGACCGCTCGGTTCCCTTCTGTCGAGGCTTGTCGTTCAGAACCTTGATACGCAGGTCCTGTACATACGGGTACCGCTGGCCGCGTTTTTCGGCCTGGGCGCCCACGATCACCTTGAATCGCGGTTTCGTGCATCCCTCCCTGCGAAACGCCTGTAGCGCCTTGGCGACGTCCGTCGCCGTGTGGGCGTCCTTGGTCCGGGTCTTGAGCAGGACAAACTGATCTTTTTGATTCATCTCGATCTGGGACAACACGAGCGTCTTGTTGTCCTCGAGCACCGAGAAGATGTCGTAGAGCACGTCGACCCAGATCAACTGATCGGTGTCAAAGCCCTCGATCGTGTCCATGAGCTTGAGAAACCGTGTGTATTCACCTTGCTCCGCCTCGAGTTCCGCGATCCGCGCCTCGATTCGGGCGAGCTCATCGCGCGCCGGCTTCGTGTACGCCGAAGCCCCGAGTACCCCGGCCACGACGAATAGCACGACCGCCCCCGCCGCCAGCGGTGCCTTCTTCAGACGCTCGCGTGCCACCGACACCGCCTGTTTCGGGTGCAGGAAGTCAAAGTGCAGCGCACGCACCTCGACCTGCCCGAGCGCGAGCCCGAGTGTCGACGCAAACGCCGCCGCGCCCGCGCCTTCGTCCGGCGACCAACCGAACGTACGCGCCGGGTTGTAGCGTTCCGTCGGGATGTGAAGTCGGTCCTGGATCGCGTCGCCGAGGGCATCCTCGATGCCCACATCGCCGCCGACCACCACGTGATCGATCCGCGCACCGTGGTCGCCTGCACGGTACGCCTCAATGGATCGCGTCACCTCCAGCACGAGGTCGCGCACCGACGAACCGCCGCCGTCGTCGCGCGGCGCCGCGGCGAGACGCAGCGACGTACTTGAATCCTCATCCGCAGGCGCATCCACTTCGCCCCCGGCGTCACCCGAGCCCGACGCGCTGCCCGTCTCGTCGCCGCCGCGGTCGGGGATCATCACCGACGCCGCGCGCGAGAACACGAGTTGCCCCTCACGCAGCACGTCGATTTCCATGAGCGTCGGCATCACATCGATGAACAACACACGCTCGGGCATCGCATCCTTGAGCAGTTCGCCGATCGCCACCTTGCTCGCGTACGGACGGAGCCCGATCCGCTCGAGCCTGAGACCCGCCGCATAGCACGTCGCCTCGTACTGCTGCAATACCTCACGCCGGACCGCCGCCACCAGGACATCGGTCGTCGGTCCGTCATCCGCCGACGCGTGCGGTGTCGCGAAATCGATCACCGCCTCGTCCGCCGGGAACGGCAGCTCCTTGGCCACCTGAATCTCCACCATGCCGGGCAGCTCGTCCGGCGCGGCCGTCGGAAGCCGAAGCGTCGTGAGAATCGCCTGATCGCGCGGGATGTCCACGATGGTATACCGCGTCGAAATGTGCTGTTGATCGAGGACGCGGCGAATGTGCCCCCCCATCTGCCCCGGGTCGAGCGGATCCACGTCCGGCGGCATCGGCGCGGCCAGCAGGCGGTCGATCTTCACGCCGCGCTTGCCGAGGGCGGCGTGCACGATGCGGAGCGAACGCGCGTCCCAGTCCAACGCGACGATGCGTTTTCGTTGTGCGCTAGCGGGCACGAACCTTCTCCTCGTCCGATGCGCGAATCGGGAAGTGACCGCCGAGCTGCGTCAGATCGCGGTAGTACATCGTCTGGGCCACCGGTCCGATCATGTCCACGATCACCTCGAGCCGGACCATCATACCCATGTGGTCGGCGAACCCCAGCGCATCGATACGGAATTGCTGTCCGCGGGCCGTGATCAGCGGCGCGATCGCCGCGAACGTCGTCACATCCAGCACGTCCTCGGTCACGAGCCACGCCGGCGTCGCTTTCGTTTCCGAGTCCAAACCCGCGCGCGTCTCGATGATCGCGTCGATAGCCTCTTCCGTCAGCCCGGGCAGGCACGACAGCACCAGCCGCGGCGCCGTGTTGATGTTGATCAAGCCGCGGATGCGTGGATCCTCGGGCGATCGAACCGTCGTACGATCCAACAGCGCCGCGAAGTGTTCCGGCTTCAACGGTATCGGCGCCGGCTCGCCGCTCACCGATGCGTCCGGCACGAGAAGATCCGCCGGGCTGGCCAGCCGGGCGCTCGCCTGCGCGGTGCGGCCGCCACCAGCGACGCCGCCCGGCTGCGTGCCGCCGTCTCCGCGCGCATCCGTTCCCGTATTCCCGTCGCGGCTGTCTGTGTCACCGCCGTCCTCGAGCAGCCGCAGGAAGTCCTCCGGATCCAAAGGTTCGTCACCCCCGGTAGCCTGCTGTCGCCTGGCGCCGCGCTTGTTGATGCCGCCGGGGTCCGCCTTGCCGCCGCCCCGACGCGTATCGCCGCCGCCGCGCCCACCAGTCCCGCCGGGCAACGCCCCGCCGCCGCCACGTCCGGTGTTCGTGCCCGGCTGCCCGGTCCCACCACCAGGTTGTCCCGAGCCGGCGCCGGGTTGTCCGGCGCCGACACCCGGTTGTCCGGCACCTGTGCCCGGCTGTCCCACGCCCGTGCCGGCCTGGCCGCCGCCAGTCCCCGGCGGCGATGGCCGCGACGCCGTCACGATGTAATCAACGACCTCGGGCGCATCCTCAAACACCTCGTTCAGTTGTTCCCGTACCGTCGCTTCGTTGCCAAACAGGTAGATCCGAGGCTGGTTGTCGTTGCTTACATTCGTCTCGTACGACACGACCGTCAGGTACGGGTACAACCCGCGATTCAGCACGCCGTCCTGGTTGTCCGGCGGGTACGTCTCGTCGCCGTCGTCCTCGTTGTCGCCGAGCAGCCCGTTCTGGTCGTCGTCCTCACCGTACAGGATCGCCCGCGTCACGCCCTTGACGAGCAGCAACTCTTCGACCGTATCGAACGGGCCGTTCTTGACCTTGTACGGCCTGTCCAGGTTCTCGTAGTACGCACCCTCCGTATCGCCGACCGCGTCCGCCGCGGTACCGTCATCGCCCGGACCGGCGGCGTCCGCGCCAGCGTCCGCCCCGGCCTCACCGTCCGACGCGCGATCGCCGGCCCCGACGCCGCGCGGGATCGAGTCCGCATCGCGCCAGTCCAGGATCGCGTCCACGATCGGCTGCGGCTCGATCTCCGTGTCGTCTCCGACCGCCGCCGTCACGAGCTTCAAGAGTTGCGCCTCGGTCGCGAGATTCAGGTTCAGACGCGACGCCTCATCGGTTACGCCGAACCGCGCAAAGTCCTCATCGTCGGTCGGATCGTCGGCTACAATGCTGAACCGGTACGCCGGCGTGCCGTCATCCAGCTCCTCATTCGTCCCCAGCGTCGTCGGGTCCATGTCCGGCGTCCACACGATGATCCGGTTGAACGCATCCGGGTCGTCGTACCACGCATTCATGTCCAATCGACCATCGCGCAGCATGAGCTTCACCCGTTCGATGCCCGCTTCGGCCGCAAGCCGGCACTGGAGCCGAAATGCGGTCGCTCGCGCGGATGTGACGTCCGCGTGAATCCGAAACGCAAACCCCGCCGTAAGAAGCCCCAGCAGGATCAACATGAACAGGATGACCGGCAAGATGACCCCGCGCCGCGTCATGTCGCCGCGCCTCCCGCGTGCCGCCGTACCGTCCGTAATGTAAGGATCGCGCCCCATGTCACGGTACCTCCACTTCCTCCACCAGCGCCTGCGCCTCCCGCGCAATCCGCGAACCGAAGAACGTATCCGCCTGTGGCACGCGCACCAGGATCGTATACGTATCGGGCGGCAGCGGTTCGCATTCGTCGATCTCCGACATGTCATCGTCTGAGTTCAGGCACTCGCAGAACAGGTCCTCATCCTCGCCGATCAGGATCTCCTCGCCATACGCGGGACGGGCGTCGTACCCGATCGTCACCTGGACGATCTGCGGCAGCGGGTTCTCGCCGTTGATTTCCCACTCGTTCCACCACTTGTTACCGTCGAAATAGCAGAACCGAAGGTAGCGGACCTCCGGCGCGTACACCTCGTCCCAACGAACCTCGTCGCCGACACTCGGATCGACATCTTCAACGTCATCCGCGAACTCGACGAAATCCCCTTCCTCGAACGTATCCCCGTCCGTGCCGGCATCCAATGCAACGCCGTCCTCGTCCTCAAACGCCTCGCCGCTCTCCGCGCTGTCCTTGCGGGGTTCGCGAATCTCGATTCGCGCCAGCCCGAGCGGCATCTCGAAGTCCTCCTCCGGGTCAAGGATGTCCGGGTGCCGTACGATCTTGTATTCCACCTTCACCAGATCGTATGCGCCGACCGGCGCGCCGGTCTCCTCTTCCATCAGCAGCTCGTACGGATTCGCCGGCGGTCGCGGCAGCCGCACAGTCGACAACCAGAGTCGATCGGGCTTGCCCCGAATCCCTATGCGACCCCCCGCCGTCACCACGCTCGCCTGGCGGATCTCCCGCGCCATCCGGTCGAGCACCGCGCGCGTCAGCCGGAGCCGCCGGGCGGACTCTATCGTCACCTCACGCGTGTCCAGCGCCGATCGGTAAAACCAGAACGTCATCGACGACAGCACCACCAGCAGCCCCATCGCCAGGACGACCTCCAGGAGTGTCACCGCGCGGCATCGAGAGTCCGGCCAAACGCGTCGCATCTATGGTCCTCCGCCGTCGGGCCGGCCACCGCCGGTGCCCGCGCCGGCCGCATCGCCGCCGCCCAGCACCGCTTCCATGCCGGCCGCCTGCATCGCTTCGAGCACCTCGGGCGGAAGCTGATCGGCGATCTCGCTCAGCTCGAGCCCCAGCGCGCCCATCAATGTCGGAAGCACCTGGAGCAGGTCCTCAACATTGAGCTGCGCGAAGATCGTGGGATCAAACTGCGTCGGGTCGAGCCCTTCGATGCCCAGCAGGCCGAGTTGTTCGCTCAGCTCCGCGAGCTCCTCCTCCCCGATGCCGAAGTCTTCGCCGAAATGCACCGGACGCGGCGCCGCACGGAACAGATAAAACGTATTGAGCACCTCGGCCGTATCGAAGTCGAAGTCCTCGGCCACGTCGCGATGCGGGATGTACAGAACGTCCTGCCGCAGCACGAACAGGTCGTCGACCGCCGTTTCCTGACGCGTGATCCGCCACGCGAAGTCGGGAAACCGTGGACCAAACGCCTCCTCCATCACCTCATCCACCGTGTCGAACTTGATCAACCCGGTGTCCAGCATCGCGAGCTGCATCTCCGCCATCGCGGCCGCACGCGTCCCGAGCTCCATCCGCCGCACCGACGCAACCGATTCCTGAATCTGACCGCCGATCACCGCGAGCCCGAGAACGAGCAGGCCGGTCGCAATCACCGTCTCCAACAGCACATACCCCCGCCGGACACGCGACCTCGGCACGCACGAACCCACCGACCCCCGAAAACCGGAGGGCGAGCCCCCCGCCGAGCCAAACCGGGAGGGCGAGACCCCCGCCGAGCCAAATCGGGAGGGCGAGGCTCCCGCCGAGCCGAGCGCCGTGTCGGGACCTGGGCTTAGCAAGGCATTCGTCCTCCCGGTTCGGGTCCATGCGCGGCGCCGCATGCACGCGCACAGCCCGCGCGATCCCGCGTACGTTGATTGTCGTGTGGGCACCGCCACGCGCCCGCGTACACGCCTGCCGACCGGCCGCACATCACCCGTAGCGCACCGCGTAGCCGCACCGTCGTCGTGTGGGTTCAATACCGGCCTCATGGCGTGATCCGACTCTCCTGAAGCTCCAACACGTCGTCCTCCGTCAGCACGCGCGGGTCGAGGAAATCCTGCCGCAGCACGACCGGCCAATGGTGTTCGTCGAAGAGGTCGACCTCCTCGTCGTAGAGCGGCCGCTGAAGCCACGCGATGCCCGTCTCGCCGTCCACGATGACCTCGATGCGCACCTCATCCTTGAGGGCGTCAAACTCGATGTCCCTTGGTGCTTGAGTAAGCACAAACGTCGCCCAGTCACTCGTGCCGTCCGGCTCTATGATGAGCGGCGGACGCAGCGGGTCGAAGTCCTCGACCGCGCCGGTCAACGCATCCTCGATCGCGTTGCGCTCTTCGAGCAGCATCTCCACGGTAGGCCGCCCGAGCCGCACCTCCGCGCACCACACCTTGGCAAGCAGCGTCTCCCCGACCGCCCACGGTTCGGTCACGAGGTTGAACACGCCGGGCTCGTCGATCGGGTCGTCCTCTCGCTCGACAAGCGGTTGCCGATCGCTCCCAAGCGTGTCGGCCTTGTCCTCGTCCTCGCCGGGAAACCGGATCCGGTAGCGCCGGCCGTCGAACTGGGCGTGGGCACGCGCCATCGCCACAAACGACCGCATCTGTCGGGCCGACGTCGGCAGCTGCGCGGCCTGGAACTCACCCAAGAAGCTCGGGAGCACCAGCGCCGCCACCGCGGCGAGCAGCACCGCAACGAGCATCACCTCCACCATCGTAAACGCCCGTCGCGTTCGCACGCCGTTCAGCTCCATAACGCCGATCCAACCCGCCCGCCGCGCGCCGGCCCGATGCGCCCGGCGCGGGCTCGGGCTCCGTGTTTCCGAGCGCCCCGCACGCGGTCTACGACGCGACGACGGTCGCCGCGCGGTGACGCAAACCGCCTGATAACCGAGGTTCGGCGGCAACGAACACCGTGCATGCGTCGGTTACACCGCGCGCAACGAAAACGGCGCACAGGCCAAACATGCGCTGCGCCACCAACGTTGCGTGCACACGGAATCCGCCGCGTGGAGCCAGTGCAGCGCGCACGCGTCGCATCCAGTCGCCGACACGGCCTCGCTTCCGCGCACATATTCCCCTACGCCGCGACGACAAGGAGCAACCGTCATGGAGCCGGACCGGGAAACACACGTCTGACCGGTATTCCCCTACTTTTCAACCCAGTTCTTGATGTCGTCGCTGCCCTCCTTGCCGCCGTCATCCTTCTTGTTCGGACCGCGGCACCAGAGGTCGTAGCCGTCCTCATTGTAATCACCGGGGGACTTGTATTCGTATTCCATGCCCCACGGATCCCTGAGCTCCTCATATGCGCCGTCCAGGTACGCGCCTTTCCACAGCTCTTCCTCATCACCACCGCCGCTGAAGCTGAACAGCGCCGCCAACCCCTCGTCGGTGTCGGGATAGCGTCCGATGTCCCATTTGAAGGTTTCCAGCGCCTTCGCGATCGAACTGTTCCGACCGACTTGAGACTTGGCGATCTGTATCTTCGCCTCGGTCGCCGTGCCAAACAGCCTCGGTATCGCAAGGGCCGCCAGGACCGCCAGGATCCCCGCCACCAACAGGAGCTCCATCAGCGTAAAACCCGTTCTCCTAGTCGTTCTACGACGCATCACATATCTCCTTACTCAACAAACGCCCACCTCGCGCGGGCATCAATGCCACACATGGAGCCATTGCCGCCGGGGCCACTACGCATGCGCGGCGCCGCCGAAGCCACGCGCACGCTGTCACTTCCCGATCCCCGCCGATCCCATCGTGAGAATCGGAAGCAGCAGCGCCACGAGAATACAGAACACCAACGATGCCATAATGACCAACAGTACCGGCTCGAAGATCCGCACGGCCAGGTCGATCTGCCGCCCGGTCCGCACCTCGTTTGTATCCGCTATTTGAATCAATACCGATTCCAGGTTATTGCCTTCCTCCGCCACGGCGATCATGTCTACGATGTCGCTGGGAAACAACCCCGTCTCGCCGAGCGGCTGAGACAACGTCGCGCCTTTCTTAACGCTGTCCCGAGCGTCGTCGATGATGCCGGCGAGGACGTCGCTTCCCGCCGAATCCTTGGAAATCGAGAGCGACTGAAGGATCGGTACGCCGTTGTGCAACAGCGTCCCGAGGATCCTGCAAAAGCGGCATAGCGCCACCATCGTAAAGACCTTCCCGAACACCGGTGCGCGGAGCTTCAGCAGCTCGAACGTCCGCTTGCCTGATTCGGTCTTGATCCACGCCGACACACCCGCCGCCACCGCGACAAACCCGACCAACAACACACCGTAATGCGCTATAAGGATATCGCATGCGCCGAAGACGATATGCGACATGAAGTTCAGGTTCTCCTGCCGAAGGTGTTCCCGCAGCCGCGGCACCACGACCAACATGAGCACCAGGATCACCGCCGTGCCGACAAACACGAGTATGCACGGGTAGATCAGCGACCCGATCAACTTGTTCCGCAACTCGTCCTGCTTCTCCGAAAAAATCGCGATCCGTTGCAGCACGTCCTCCAAGAACCCACCCTGCTCGCCGGCCTTGACCATCGAGGCGTGCAGTGGCGAAAACGCGTGCGGGTGCTTCGCCATCGAATCACCCAGCGCCGAACCGCCCGCCACGTCCTCGCGAAGCTCGCGGATGACCTGCGTCAGCGCCCCGTGCGACCCCTGCTTGCCCAACACGTCCAGCGACCGCAGCATCGGCACGCCCGCCCGCAACAGGTCCGCAAGCTGGCTGTAGAACCGCGTCAGGTGATGGGACTTGACCTTGCGCCGAGCACCGAGCGCGAGTCCCTTATGTTCGATACCCTCCGCCACCTTCACCGGGTACAGTGCCTGCTCGTCGAGCATGCGCAGCGCGACCTGGTAGTTCTCCGCCGTGAGCATGCCCTCGACGCTCACGCCACCCTCGTTTACAGCCTTGTACGAATAACTGGGCATACCAGCCTCAACCCTGTAGCAGGCCCGGTACTTCCAAACCAACCGGCCGGTCCAAACCAAAACGCGTCCACAGGGACCCCGCAGACCCCAAGCGCCTAACCCGACGAATCGGCAGGTGGCGATACGCGCGATCGGAGTGGAGCATCGGAACCCTCCATGGTCCGCGTTGCGTCAAGACGGGTCCCCGGCTTGGGGATACGTGCACGGCATCCCACCATGCACACGCCCATCATACTACGACCCAACGTCCGATACCACCACCCCACGCATGGCCCCTGACCGGCGTGCGGCATCCGACTCTTTGTACACGCCCGTCCGCGCCGCGATTGCGTCGAGGCCGCGTCGCCGCATCGGTACGTCGCGTACCGCAGTGCCGATGCCGCGGTGGGGACCCCGCTGCAACCGTGACACCGCAGATGCTACGAACACGGCTCGATGGTCCGCAGGTGCTCCGCGAGCCGATCAATCACGTCGTGGATGGTCATATGGGTCGTATCGATGACGATCGCCTCGCCACCGTCGAGAAGTGGTTTCCATTGCTGGAAGTCGTTGTCGTCACGTTCGCGGAGACTTTGAAGCACATCTTCATATGATGCGGCTTCACCGTCCGCAAGGAGTTCCCTCAGCCGTCTGTTCGCGCGGGTCTCCACCGTGCCGTCCAAAACGAACTTGGCGTCGGCGTCGGGAAACACGACGCTGCCCTGATCCCGACCCTCGCTGACGAAAGACTTGAGACCTCGGCCGATCGCGCGCTGACGCGACACGAGGAGCTGCCGGATGCCGGTGTGACGCGCGACGGCGCTCGTTGCGGCGCTCACCGCCATCGTCCGGATCGCCTCGCTCACGTCGTGGCCGTCCAGTCGAACACGCGTGTGCGTCGGGCCGCAGTCGAGTTCCACCCGCGCTGCATGAGCGACATCAAGCAGGGCATCCGAATCATTCAGATTGACTTTACATCGCAGCGCCGCCAACGCGATCGCGCGGTACATCGCACCCGTGTCGAGGTACGCGGCCTCCATCCGAGCCGCGAGTTTTCGGGCCGCTGTGGATTTGCCGGAGCCGGCCGGGCCGTCAATCGTGATAATCATTGCCCGGCATCATAACCACCCGGTCGCGACCCGCCAAATGACGACCGCGAGATCCTGCGCCTCCGTACGACACGCGCTCGGTTCCGAGCCGCCCGATCGCAGCCGCGCGCCGGCGCGGGACGGCCGCTTGGCCGCGCGCCGACCTGTGCCACGCGCCCGGTCGCGAGGTTGGCGTTGGCGGCCCGCGTCACGGGCCCCGGCTGAGCCGGTGCGCGTTGGCCAGGACCAACAGGCTGCTCGCCACCATCGCGCCGGCGGCCAGGACCGGGCTTAAGTTCCCGGTTATCGCGACGCCGATCCCGAGTACGTTGTACGCGAACGCCCACACGAGGTTCTGCTTGATGGTGCGGACGGTCCGCCGTGCCAACGCGAACATGGCCGGCAAAGCGGTGAGATCGTCGCCGATGAGACACACGTCGGCCGATTCGCGCGCTACATCGGCACCGCAGCCCATCGCGATGCCGACGTCCGCCGCCAGCAGCGCGGCCGCGTCGTTGAGGCCGTCGCCGACCATGGCCACGGGCCCTTCCGCTCGTCGCAACGCATCGATGCGCCCGATCTTGCGTTCGGGCGACAGGTCGGCGTACACATCAACGCGATCATCCCGCGACGGCGTTGCAAGCGCGTCCGCGACGGCGGCCCCACGGCGCTCGTGGTCGCCGGTCAACACGCACACCACGCAGCCCCAGTCGCGGAGCCGGTCGATCGCATCCTTCGCGCCGTCGCGTATCCGCTCGTCGAATGCGAACACACCCCGGACCGCGCCACCCCACGCGAGACACGTGATTGGGCGTCCGCCCGCGAGCGCAGACCGCAGGGCCTCCCGCGCGGGGCCGCTCAACGTCGTCGCCTCCTCCATCATCGCCACGTTGCCAAGCGCGACGGGCGCGCCGCGATACCGCCCGCCTACGCCGCGCCCCGGTATGATCCGCACGGCGTCGACCGGCGCCGGGGCGACGTGTTGCCGGCGGGCGAACGTCGCGACGCCGCGCGCCAGCGCGTGGGTCGAGGACGCGGCGAGCCCGGCCGCGACGGCGAGCACGGCGCGCACGGAAGCGTCGCTGCTGATCGGCTCGGACAAGTTGCTACGCACACCGGCTCCAGCATCCCCGTGCGCGCCTGCCACGCCATCGCCGTTCGCGCGTGTCACAGCGCCACCGTCTCCATGTCCCGCAGCGCCACCGTCGCCGCTGGCGGCAGCGGCGCCGTGGCTGCCTGGGATAGCGCCGGTGACGAGGCGCGCGGCCGCGCCCTGGCTTTCGTGCTCTGGAGCGGTGGCTTCCGCATCCGCCCAATACGACGCGACCGCGGCCTCGCCGGTGGTGAGCGTGCCCGTTTTGTCAAAGCACACCACACGAACGCGGGCCAGCGATTCGATCGTCTCGCCGTTGCGAAAGAACACGCCGCGCCGCGCAGCCCGTCCCAGCGCCACCCAGATCGCCGTCGGCGTCGCGATGCCGAGTGCGCAGGGGCACGCGATGAGCATGACCGCGAGCGCGGACATCACGGCTTCGCCAATGCCACGGTCGAGGTTCATCGCCAGGGCCGCCGCCGCGAGTGCGACGACGACCGGCACGAACACGGTCGCGACGCGGTCGCCGAGCCGCTCGTACCGCCCCTTGGATCGCTTGGCGAGCTCGAGGAGTGCGACCATGCGACCCAATGCGGCATCGGACCCCGTGCGGTTGACACGGACGGTGAGCACGCCGTCCAGGTTGAGCGTGCCGGCGTGCACGATGTCGTGCGTGTCGCGGACGACCGGCGTGCTCTCGCCGGTGATGAGTTGCTCGTCCACGTGGGCGCGACCGGATTCAATGACGCCGTCAGCGGCGATGCGTTGCCCGGCCTGGACGCACAACAGGTCGCCGGTGCGGAGGCTGCGGGGGCTCAGCGTCAACCGTTGCCCGTCACGGTCGGCGGTGACGTCGTCGGGCAGGAGTTTTTCGAGGGCCTCGACGGCCGCCGACGCCCTGAGCTTGCCGGCGGCCTCGAGATACCTCCCCAGCGTGATGAGCACGAGGATCATGCACGCGGTGTCATAGTACGTCGAGCCGGCGCCGCGCCACGTCGCGACATACGACGAGATGAGTGCGCCCGCAACGCCCAGGATGACGAGCGCGTCGGTCGACGCGACGCCACGGCGCAAGTGTGCGATCGCGTTCGCGAGAATCGGCACGCCGAGTATGAAGAACACCGGCGTCGCGGACACGAGCGACAGGTAACGCATGAGGTCCGTAAGGCTGGCGTCCAGCGGCGTCACCACCGCGTCGTGTTGCGCGTAGACCTCGCGCCCGTACAGGTAGAGGCTGAACACCATGACGGCCATCGCGAGGAACAGCGCGAGCCCCAGGCGTGTGAGCATCCACGTCGCCTGTCCCGCCTCACCGCGGGCGTGCGTGACCGCCGCCGCGAACCGACAGCCGTAGCAGCAGTAGCGGGGTGCATCGTCGCCGGCGGGCGCGCGGCGCAACGCCATCGGCAAGTGGCAAAAATCGCACGTGGTCGCAGGGGATGTCATCGCATGTTCCGTGTTGCTGCACCGTCGTCGGGGAATGTACCACAGATCGCGTCCGCTCGTGGCACGACGAACCGCGCGTCGGACCGCGTGCGACGCCGTCTTCGTGGCCCAGGCGCGCGGGTGCGTGATCGCTTGCCACGTCCGGCAGGGGGGCCGGACGCTGCGCGTTTCGCCCTCCAGAACGCCACGAAGCCCCGAACCCACGAACCCAAGGGCGCGACGAATTCGAGAGCGTACGAACGCCCAAGCCGCGGTCCCCCATGGCTTCAGCCGTGGGGGACGTGCGCGGGGGCGTAGTGGCCTGCGCCCGATGGTCGGCGCGACACCACGATGCGTGTAAACTTCCGTCATGCGGCGATGGGACGAGTTTGTGCGTGGGCAGTTGGATGGCGGCGCGGTCGCGGCGCGGAACGGCGACCGACCGGTGGTGGCACGGTTCGGCGACCTGCGGCGGGAGCACGCGGCGCTTTCCGACGGGCCGGCGCTGGTTGATCGGTCGTATCGAGGCCTGCTGGAGGCTAGCGGTGCCGACCGCGCGACGTGGTTGCACAGCATCGCGACGAACCAGGTGACGACGCTTCAGGTTGGCGAGGGCAACTATGCGTTCGTCCTGAGCGCCAACGGGCGCCTCGTGTTTGACGTGAATGTGCTCGTATGCGCCGAGGCGGTCTGGCTCGACATCGACCGTGCAGCCGCCGACGCCGCGGTCGCGCACCTGTCGAAGCACATCATCATGGAGGACGTGGCGCTGACGGACCGGAGCGACGAGTTCATTCGGCTCGGGCTCACCGGCGAGCGTGCGAAGGACGTCGCGGTGGGCCTGGGCGCACCGCACGCGGCCAACCTGCCGCTTCTCGGGCACACCACACTGACATGCGATGGCGTGACGATTACGGTGTTGCGGTCCGACCTCTGCGGTTCGTTCGCGCTCGAGCTGTTCGTCGCATCGGATCGTGCCGTGGACGTGTACCACGCGCTGACGGACGGCCGATTCGCACCGGCGGCGATGCCGGTTGGCGCGGACGCCGTGCGGATTCGCCGCATCGAGGCGGGCTTGCCGCGGTACGGGGCCGAGCTGCACGCGGATGTAGTTCCCGCCGAG
This sequence comes from Phycisphaerae bacterium, assembly GCA_046754365.1. GTDB lineage: Bacteria > Planctomycetota > Phycisphaerae > UBA1845 > UBA1845 > JBHHVO01. The sequence continues at coordinate 25,086 of JBHHVO010000006.1, forward strand.
ACCGGGCGGTGCGACCGGGCCGTCAGCACCAACAAGGG
>JBHHVO010000007.1:0-24051 GCA_046754365.1 Phycisphaerae bacterium
AGCTGCGATATTGCAGGGATGGCCGAGGTCAACGCGCATCGCAGGGCCGCGCACGGCGCGCCGGCGATACAGGAGGTAAGCGGTATGCCCAGAGCCCAGACAATCTTGGACAAAAAGGGGTCGGCGGTGGCGACGACCGACCGGAATGCGACCGTGCTCGACGCCGCGCGGGTGATGAACGACAAGCGAATCGGCGCCGTTGTGGTGACGGACGGCGATCGGGTGGTCGGGATTTTCACGGAGCGCGACATCCTCAACCGCGTGGTGGCGGCGCGCCTCGAGCCGTCGAAGACAACGGTGGGCGACGTAATGACGTCGCCGATGGCGTGTTGCCGCCGGGACACGCCGCTCACCGAGTGTCGCGGTATGATGACGAGGAAGCGGATCCGGCACCTGCCGGTGGTCGAGGACGGTCGGTTGCACGGGCTGATTTCTTCAGGCGACATCCTCGCGGTCGAGGTCGCCGACCAGCAGCACACGATCGAGTACCTACACGATTACCTGTACGGCCGGACGTAGCTTGCCGCGGGTGGATGATCCGAACCGCGCCGGTCCGGAAGCGCTCGTGTCGCAACGCACCAGCATCGATCGGTGATCGGAACCGCGACCCTCTTGTGGCCGAGGCAGGCGAGTCGTCCTCGGCGCGAGAAAAACCGTTTCCTGAGCGTCGCGGCCCCGATTAAGGTCGTTGCGGCCAACACGCGGATCGACGTGCGGAGACGCACTGCGGCGGGTGTCACCGGCGTGGGTGGCGCACATGGGGTTTCGACAATGCTGATCGGTGTCATCTCCGATACGCATGACCGGTTGCCCGCGATACGGGCAGGGCTCGGGCTGCTCAGCGCACGCGGCGTCGCGGCCGTGATTCACCCGGGCGACTTCGTGGCGCCGTTCGCGGTACGGGCGTTGCTGGAGGTTTGTGCAGTCGACGGCGGGTCTGTGACGGACGCCGGGGCGCCCGCGCGTCCGACGCTGTATGCCACGTTTGGGAACAACGACGGCGAGCGCGACGGGCTCAAGCGGCTCATGCCGTCGGTGCAGGACGGACCGCTGTTCGTCGAGCTTGGCGGGCGCGTCATTCTCGTGCATCACTTCATCGACTGGTGTGACCGGTGCGACATCGAGCGGGCGGACATCGTCGTGACCGGACACACGCACGAAGTCGTGAACCGGTTCGACGAGGGCCGGCTCGTGTTGAACCCCGGGGAGTGCTGCGGCTGGGTCACGGGCCGGTGCACCGTCGCGGTCCTGGATACGGACGGCCCGTCGGCAGAGGTCTGCGAGGTGAGTCTTTGATGGATGATGGAACGGGAGCACGTGACGGGGTCGCGGTCTTGGGCGTCGTGCCGCGCGTGTGTGCGTTCGTCGCCGCTTGGGTGATGGCGTCCGGTGCGGTCGGTTGTGTCCGGCGGACGCTGACGATCACGACCGATCCGCCCCAGGCGCTCGTGTTTCTCAATGACGAGGAGATCGGGCGCAGCGAGGTGAGTCGCGACTTCCTCTGGTACGGCGACTACGACGTCATCATCCGCAAGAAGGGGTATGCGACGCTCGGAACGCACTGGCGGATCGACCCGCCGTGGTACCAGGTCATGCCGATCGACTTCTTCGCGGAGGTGTTCTGGCCGGGCCACCTTCACGACGTGCACACACGACACTTCAAGTTGGAGCCACAGGTGCTGCCGACCGTTGACGAGTTGATCGAGCGCGCGGATGAGATGCGTGTCCGCGCAGCGCGGCGCGGCGGCTGACGGCGCCGGAAACAGGCCCGATTCGGCCGGCCGGATCGGGCGGGCCCGATGCCAAGAGCGCCGTGGGCGTGATGGCCATGTAGTGTTGCGCAGGTCGTGCTGCATCGCTCGTCGTTCGATGGAGCGCGACGAACGGCGTCGCGAGCGCCGGCGACCGGTCTTCTCTCGGTACGGGCGACTTCCCTCCATCCGGTCCGTTACGGTAGGTTCGGATCATCCGCGGTTCGACCAATTATCGATTCACGAGCGACGGACGCGGTCGGCCGCCTGGGGTTCGGCCGCAACACAGGTGTTGGTCCTATTCGGTCCGGGTCTTGTCGCTGTAGGCTTGCCATGCGCACCGGGCCGCGCCGATGACACCGGCGTCGTAGCCCAGCTTCGCGGGGCAGATGTCGGGCGTGTCGTCGTGTAGTCGCCAGGTCAGGTCGGCCAAGTGGCGCCGAACGCGGGCGAAGAGGATGTCGCCTGCGAGGCTCACGCCGCCGCCCAGGACGATGCGCGGCGGGTTGAACGCGTGCTGCAGCCCGACGCACGCGATGGCCAGGTAGCGGCACGCGTCATCCCAGATACGCACGCACAGCGGGTCTTCGTTCCGGACGGCGTCAGCGACGCGCCGGGCGTCGACCGTGCCGCTGCGTCGCACGGTTTCGGCGAGTTCGCTGGATGCGCCGTCCTGGATCGCCGCCGCGACGCGGTCCGTAATCGCCGTCGCGGATGCGTATTGTTCCAGGCATCCGTGCTGTCCGCACGCGCACGGCCGGCCGCCCGGTTCGACGATCGTGTGGCCGAGCTCCCCCGCGTTGTCGAAGTGGCCGTGGAACACGCGACCATCAAGCACGATGCCGCCGCCGACGCCGGTGCCCAGCGTGAGCATGACGGTGTCGCCGCCGCATCCCGCGCCGGCCCAGTGTTCACCCAGCGCCGCGAGGTTGGCGTCGTTGTCCAGCGTCACCGCGCATGCCGTGGCGTCCGCGGTCATGTCGCGGATCGGCACGTTGGACCAGCCGGGGAGGTTCGCGGAGCGGATGACGGTCGCGGTACGAAGGTTGAGCGGACCGGGACACCCGAGCCCGATGCCGACGACGTTCCCCCGGGTGACGCCCGCATCGGCGAGCAACTGCCGGGCCAGGTCGGCGAACTGGGCGACGACGGCACCGGGCGACCTCGGTGCGTTCAGCGGCGCGTCGCGTCGGGCGACCACGCCGCCTTGCGGGTTGACGGCGGCGACCTTGACGTTTGTGCCGCCGAGGTCAATGCCGATCGCGACGTCGCCGGTCATGGTGTGCGTGCCGCCGCGTCCCCGGTCCGCGCGGCGGTCGGTTGACGGATCGTCGGCACCGCCGGGAGTGACACGGCGTGGATCGACGAGATCGGGGGTCTGGCGGCACGGAGTGCGTCGTGAAGCTTGCCGGGCATCGGCGTGTCGAGTTTGAGCAGCATGAGGGCCGTGTCGCCGCGGCGTGAGAGGGCCATATCGGCGATGTTGATGTCCGCATCGGCGAACCGCTGCCCGACGAGTCCGATAACGCCCGGTCTGTCGTCGTTGAAGATGAGCACGACCGCGCGCTCGGGCACGATCTCCATGCGGTAGCCGTCGATCCCGAGAATCCGCGGTCGACCGTCCGCGAACACGGTGCCTTCGATGTGATGCGTCTCGGACCGCGACCGCACGGACACGGATATGAAGTCCATGCCTTCGGGCGGGACGGTGTGGCCGACGTGATGGACCTCGATCCCGCGTCGCCGCGCCTGGTCGCGTGCATTGACAAGGTTGAGCCGGCCGTGGAGGTGTGGGCCCACCACGGACGCCATCGCCTGCCACCCGAGCGTGGGGCCGAGCTCGTGCAGCGCATCGCCGTGTGTTGTGACGGTGACGCGGTCGACCCCGTCGGCGAACCATGGCGACAACATCGTGCCCATGCGTGTGCAGAGATCGAGCATCGCGCGGCCGCGGGTGGACACCTTGCCCGGCACGCCCTCGATGTTGACGGCGCTGCGGATTTCTCCGTCGATCAGGTACGCCAGGAGTGCATCCACCGCATCGACGGAGACGCGACGCTGGGCCTCTTGGGTGGATGCGGCCAGGTGCGGCGTAAGGACGACGTTCTTGGCGGTGAGCAGCGGGCTCCCGGCGGGCGGTTCCCGCTCATACACGTCCACGGCGGCCCCCGCGAGACGGCCGCTGTTGAGCGCATCCGCGAGCGCTTGCTCATCGACGAGCGCGCCGCGGGCGCAGTTGACGAGTCGCGCGTCGGGCTTCATCGCCGCGATCTCGCCGGCCGCGATGAGATGATGCGTCTTGTCGGAAAGCGATGCGTGCAGCGTGACGCAGTCGGCCGCGGCAAGGAGCGCGCGAAGGTCTTGTGTCACGCGCACCGCCCCGCCGAGCGCGGTGTCGCCGGTGACGAACGGATCAAACGCCATGACGCTCATGTCGAGGCCCAGCGCGCGCCGGGCCACGGCCCGACCGATCCGCCCGAACCCGACGATTCCTAATGTCCTCCCGGCCACCTGAGCGCCGAGAAAGTCACTGCGTCGCCACTCGGCGGCACGGACGTGGCAGTGGGCATCCGGGATGCGGTGAAACAGCGCCAGCATCATCGCGATCGTGTGCTCGGCGGCCGAGACGGTGTTGGCGTCGGGTGTGTTGAGCACGAGGATGCCCGCATCGGTGGCGGCGTGTAGGTCGATGTTGTCGACACCCACGCCGGCCCGCGCGATCGCGGCGAGCCGGCCGGGGCTTGCGAGCACGTCGCGGGTCACCTTCACGGCCGAGCGGATGAGCATGCCGTCGTAGGCGGCAACGGCGTCGGCGAGTTGAGACGGCGACAGTCCGTGTCGGACGTCGAACGTAACGTCATCGGCCGCGCGGAGACGGTCAAGCCCGGCGTCGGCGATCTTGTCGGCTACGAGTATGTGGGGCATGGCGGTTCCTCGCTCGCTGGGGTCTTGTCATGGCACCTGGCGTGTGCGCCAAGGGCGCCTCCGTCACCATCGGGGTTCAGCAAGACCATCGCTGGGATCGGTTCCAGGACGCACGCTTCGTCTAGGTCTGCCGCAATCCGAAGCCGGTGCGGTACATCGTCGGCGAACGCAGGCGCAACGGGGTACCAGCGACGCGGCGGCGTTGGTGACGGTCTGATTCCGCGTCGCACCATCAGGTCGTCGAACGTCTACAGTACCGCGCTTCAGGGACTTGAGCCAACGGCCGGGCGGGCGGCAGGCGATGCGGGGTCCGTGTCCGCTTGCTGGTTGGGTTCGCGAACCTCGGCCCGTGGCGCAACCGACAGGCGTCCGCTCGCACCGGGCGACCACCCCGCGCCGGCGCTTGGGGCCCGGATCAAGCGTCCAACATGCCCGTTGAACAACCGACATCCGGCCCGGGCGGCGCTGCGCTCGGCCGGCGCTACAAGACTCGAGCGTGGCGGTGTAGAATGACGTTTGGTCGATGCGACCGGAGTGCTGCGTTGCCCGCGAGGATGATGCGTTATGACTTTCGTCGCCGCGGCGTCGCCGCGATGCGCCGTCGCGCGGGCGATCTGCTCGTCGAGATGCGAACGCGACGGAGCTGCCGCGTGTTCAGCCCCGACCCCGTGCCGCGGGACCTCATCGAGTCGGTCATCGCCGTCGCGCATACGGCCCCGAGCGGGGCGAATCGCCAGCCGTGGCGGTTCGTGGCGGTCGATGACGCCGCGTTGAAACACGAGATTCGCATCGCGGCCGAGGCCGAGGAGCACGAAAGCTACACCCGGCGGATGCCGCGCGCCTGGCTCGACGCGCTCGAGCCCATCGGCACGAATGAGCACAAGCCGTACCTCGACGTCGCGCCGTGGCTCGTGATCGTGTTTCGCATTGATTGGGAAGAGCTCGACGGCCGGCGACAACCGAACTACTACCCGTTTGAGTCGGCGGCGATCGCGGCGGGCATGTTCGTTGCGGCGTGTCATCTCGTCGGGCTTGCGACGCTCGCGCACACGCCGAGTCCGATGCGGTTCCTGCGCGACATCCTCGGCCGTCCGGTCAATGAAAAGCCGTTTCTGCTCGTACCCGTCGGGTATCCAGCGCCCGATTGCACCGTGCCCGACCTCGAGAAGAAGCCGCTCAACGCGGTCCTTCAGTGGAACCGGGGAAGTGGAGGAGCGTCACCGATTCCCGAACGCTGACTCTCCGCGATTTCCCAAGACCAGTTATTCTTGAGCGATGCGCCGCCGTGTCAGCCCGGCAGTGCGTCTTGAAGTGATGGTGCGAGGGCCTCGCGAAGCCGGCGCAGCGCCCGCGTTTCGATCTGGCGGATCCGCTCTTTCGTCACGCCGTACTGTCGCCCGAGCTGCTCCAGCGTCTTCGACGCCGCGCCGCCCGATGCCAGACCGAAATGCGCCGTTACGATGTCCCGCTCACGCGCGCCGAGCGTCTCGAGACCGGCGTCGATCATCTCGCGGATGCGGCGGCGGTCGGAGCTCGGCTCGGGCTCCGTTCGGTCGTCCGCCTGAGCCGCCAACACGGCGTCCTGGCCCGTCACATACCGCGCCGCGTGATGGAAACCCTCCGGAATCGACCGGGCGTAGTTCTTCACGATCGACCAGCTCGCATACGTGCTGAAGCGGTACCCGCGCGCATAGTCGAACTTCTCGACCGCCCGCATGAGGGACATGTTCCCGTCGCTGATGATCTCGAAGAACCGCGGCGACCAGCCGACGTGCCGTCTCGCGATGCTCACCACGAGCCGCAGATTCGCGCGCACGAGTCGCTGCCGCAGACCGCTGATCTGGTCCAACGCGGTCCGGACCGACGCCAGCGCCTCGTCCGTCACGCTGTCCGGATCCAACGACGCAATCTGACGCGCGGTCTTGCACTTGAGATAGTTGTACCGCCTGAAGAGGTCCTGCTCCTGCTCGAACGTCAGCAGCGGAACCGTATAAAGCGAATGCAAATACGCCGGAAGACCGTCCGGAATCGACGGCGGCGCGTCGCGCCGCGGCGGCGGTTCCGGCACGTCGAGGATGAGCGCATCCGCGCCCGGCGCGTCGAAGAGTTCGTTGTGCATGTGCTCCAGCGGCAACTGCGACCACTTGAGTAGCTGCACCCGCCGCAGCGTCCGCGCGACATCCGCCGCGGTGCATTGGAACGCCCGACCGATCGCCTCGACCGAGTCGCCTGCCTCATGACACGACCACATCGACAGGTCACGCTCGCACAGCGCGTGCCCCGCGCCACCGCGATCGAACAGCCGCGGCTGCCCACCTTGCGCCTCGTGCCGGCGCAGCGTGTACCGCACCGTCTCCACACCGCGCCCGGTCTCCGCCGCAATCTTGCGGGCCACCGTATGCAGCTTGAGCGAACGCGTCGAAAGGATCGCATGCGCCCGCGACACGATCTGAACCCGCTCCGCGTCGCTAAGCTGACGGAACGACGCCGCCCGCTCCACCATCGCCGCGTGACGCGCGACGAACCGATCCAGCGCCCGCCGCGGGAACACGAGCCGATTCACGCCGTCTTCAAACGTGACCCAGATGCCCATGAGCCCGAGGCCGCGCCAACGATGGATCGTCTTCGTGCTCACACGCAGATGCGCGGCCGTTTGCTCGTGTAACAGGAACGCCCCTGCGACGCCCGACGCCGGTAGCTTCGCCCGACGCGTGATCTCCGATGCCATCCAAACCAGGTCGTGCGCCAGCGCCTTGCCTGGAATCGATGCGCTCGTCCCCGCGCCGCGCTTGTGGAAGCCGGTAATGTGGTAGCAGACAAACTCGTACGGATACGCCTTCGCCGCGTCGATGAGACCCAGCAAACGCTCGATGCCGTCGATCTGCGACTGGCGGAGCCGGCGCGGCGACAGCGCCAACTGGTGCGCCAACTCGCCGAGATCGCGATTGAAATACTTCGGCATCGAAAACCTTCCCAAGCGCAGCCGACGCGACGCGCCTCGTCCCCCACCCGTGCGGCGCACCGACCCCCTCTCCGGAGCGAGGCGCAGCGCTGCTGCGACCAGCGGGGACCGGCTACACCCCATCCGCCGGCCGCAACATGCGGGCATACCTCCCGCCGCTGCGACTCCGTGACGGTAATTATCGCCCATCCAACGCGAATAATCAAGCACAAACCCATGTCGGAAAGTGTCAAGGCGTACGCGACCCATCCCCCTGACCTACGATTCGGCCCCGTCACGGCTCCGTAGCATCCTCCCCCCGTGCCGGGCGCGTCGGCCGATCACACGGCGAATCGCCTGGAACGCCCCGCGGGCGATCCAACCACCGCGCCGGCCCTATGTCGCCGACCCCGCGCACCGTCCACGGCTCGGCGGCATTTCGGCGTGGGTGGGGCGGGAGAGCTCCGGGCGCAAGCCCGGTGGCGTGTGGTGTGCTAGGCTGGTGGGTTCGCGCGCCGCGATGACGGGGCAGACGGTGCGCCGCAGATTCTGTGACCGGCACGACCCCACCCGGACGCACCGTTTCCCCCTTGCCGCGCGCGGCGGCCGATCCTAAGCTGTCGCGACGCCGCGGGACGACCGGCGCGACGTCGCGGCCCGGCCCGCGCGACGCCGCGGTGGCACTCGGCCGTTATCGCGCGTTACCGCGACCGTAAACACGATGGACATCGACCAACTCAACCGGCGCATCGCCGACATCGACGCCGATGTGACCGCCGCGCTCGAGCGCGCCGCCGATCCACAGGCGCTGCGCGCGATCGAGACCACCGTCCTCGGCAAGCAGGGCACGCTCGGGGCGCTCATCGCCGCCGTCAAGGACTACCCGCCGGACCAGCGTGGCCGCGTCGGCAAGACCGTCAACACCGCCAAGGCTCGCATCAAGAACGCGATCGACGCCCGGATGGCCGAGCTTATGCAAGCCATCGTCGCCGCGGACGCCGCCGGTGCGACGGCATTCGACCCCACCCTGCCCGGGACGCCGCGAGCGATGGGCAGCGTCCATCCGGTCACCGCGGTTCAGTGGGAGATCGAACGCGTCTTTCAGCGACTCGGGTTCACTGTTGAAGCCGGGCCGGAAATGGAAACCGAGTTCAATAACTTCGAGGCCCTCAACATCCCGGCGACACACCCGGCCAGAGACGTCCAGGACACGTTCTGGCTCAAGAACGGCATGGTCCTCAGGACGCACACATCACCGGTCCAACACCGCGCGATGATCAAGTTCGGCGCGCCGCTCCGCGTCGTCGCACCGGGGCGGTGCTTCCGCTACGAGACGATCGACGCATCGCACGAGACCACGTTCCACCAGGTCGAAGGCCTGATGATCGATCGCGACATCTCGATTCCGAACCTCATCGCGATGGCCAAGACGCTCATCAGCGAGGTCATGCATCGAGAGGTGAAACTCCGCATCCGCCCCGGCTATTTCCCGTTCGTCGAGCCCGGGATCGAAATCGACATGAACTGCGAAATCTGCGACGGGGGCGGCTGCCCCACGTGCAAACGGTCCGGCTGGATCGAGGTGCTCCCGGCCGGCATGGTCCACCCGAACGTGCTCCGCGCGGGCAACATAGACCCCGAAGCGTACACCGGCTTCGCGTTCGGGCTCGGGCTCACGCGTCTGGCGATGATGAAATTCGGCATCCGCGACATCCGCGCACTCAACGCCGGCGACCTGCGCACGATCGTAGCCCCAAGGAGACTCGGCGGACCCATCGTCGCCGCGTATGACTAGCCATGCTCATCTCCCTCAACTGGATCCGTGATTACGTCGACCTGCCGGCGGCCATGGACCCCAGGGCGCTTGCGGAACGCTTCACACGCACGACCGCCGAGGTCGATGACGTCCGTCCCGTCGACGTCGATGCCGCCGGGCTCATCGCGGCCCGGATCGTGGATGCGACGGGAATCCCCGGCACGCGCGGCCTCCGCGTCGTATGCCTCGACATCGGCGCCGCGAACACGATCGAGACCGTCTCCGCCGCGCCGGTCCTTCCGGTCGGCGCCAGCGTCCTTTTCGCGCCGCCGGGTGCACGCGTCGCCGCGATCGGCCGGATCGAAGTCGCCACAGTCGCAGGGCGTAAGAGCGAGGGCATGATCCTCCCCGGCGAATCCGTCGGGATCGCGATGGCGATGCAGGAAGCGATCCTTCTGCCACCCGGGATCGAGCCCGGGGAACGGCTCGACCCCGCCCCGTTCAACGACTGGGTCTTCGAACTCGACAACAAGTCCATCACGAACCGGCCCGACCTCTGGGGCCACTACGGCGTCGCGCGCGAAATCGCGGCGATCCTCAGGCTCCCGCTCAAGCCGTACCCGGTCGTGCCGGTCGAGGACCTGACGCAGCGCGACCTCGAACACGTGCCGATCACCATCGCCGACCCGAGCGCGTGCCCACGGTACACCGGCATCGTCCTCCAGGGCGTGCCGACGCGCCCGGGACCTCTATGGCTGCAGCTCCGCCTCGGCCACGTCGGCTTAAGGCCGATCTCGGCGCTCGTCGATCTGACCAACTACGTCATGGCCGACCTGGGCCAGCCCATGCACGCGTTCGACGGCGACAAGGTCCAACGCATCGAGGTCGATTGGGCCCACGACGGTGAGGTGTTCCGAACCCTGGACGGCGTCGACCGGACGCTCACGACCGAAACGCTCATGATCAAATCCGGCGGCAAGTCCATTGCACTCGCCGGCGTCATGGGCGGCCTCGACACGGAAGTGGCCGATGACACCGTGTCCCTGCTCCTTGAATCCGCGAACTTCAGCGCCGCCGCGATCCGGCGCACCGCGACGCGCCTCGGCCTCCGCACCGACGCCAGCGCGCGTTTCGAAAAGTCCCTCGACCCCGCCGGGACGGTCCTGGCGATCCAGCGTTTCATCCACCTCGCGGCGCCCGAGTACCCCGAGCTCGCGATCGTCAAGCGACTCTCCGACGCCCATCCGCAACCGCCGGCGCCTCGTACCATCCGCGTCAACCCGCGACACATCGCGACAGCCCTGGGCCGTAGCGTGTCCCCCGACGCCGTTGCCGCGATCCTCACACCACTCGGATTCCACACCGACACCGAGAACGACGCGATCACCGTCACCGTCCCGTCGTTCCGCGCGACGGCCGACGTCACGATCGAAGTGGACGTGATCGAGGAAATCGCACGCTACGTCGGATACGACACGATCGACGAGGCCATGCCGCGCGTCACCGCGCGCCGGTTCGAGCCGAACGCACTCCACGACCTCGAACAACGAACACTCCGGTACTTCACCACCGCCCAAGCGTTCCACGAGGTTCAGCGATACCTCTGGTATGACACGACGTGGCTCAGGCGCATCGGATTCGACCCCGGCCCGTGTGTCGAGCTCAGCAACCCCGCCGCGGACGGACTCCACCGCCTCCGCCAGACCCTCATGCCCGGGCTACTCGCGGCGGTTACAAAGAACCGCTTCCACTTTGCCGCGTTTTCCATCATCGAATTCGGGAGCGTGTTCCACCGGCACCCGGACGGCGACCAGGAGCATCGCCACTTCGCGCTCTGCACCGCACGACGGGACAAACGCGTCGAGGACGACCTCGTCGCCGACCTCAAGGCCGACGTGGAGGCGTGGGCGTGGAACACGTTCGGACGCGCCGCCCGGTTCGCCGCCGCAAGCGACCCGCCGGCGGCGCCTTGGGCGTCCGACCGCAAGACCGCATCCATCGAAATCGACGCATACACCGTCGGCACCATTAGTGTCATAGACCTGGCGCTACGCCGCGCGATGGACGAGCACCTCACCGCATGGTCGATCGCATGGGCAGAAATCCGCCTCACCGGCCTCGAAAACCTCCAACCCGAAACCGAACGACTCGCCACCGTGCCCCCGCACCCGCGCGTCGAACTGGACTTCTCCATCCTCGTTCCCACCACGACGAACTACGCAGCCCTGCAGGGCCAACTCCGCGCGTTCGAGCACCCGCTCCTCAAGCGCATTCGGTACGTTGCGAGCTACCGCGGCAAGTCGATCGGCGAGGGCATGCGGAGCCTCACGTTCCGGGTCGTCCTCGGCCACGACACCCGGACGCTCGTCGACAAAGATGCCGCCGAGTTCTCCGATCGATTCGAAGACTACATCCAACAATGCGGCCACCAACTCCGAAAATAATCAGCCTGCGCCGGACCGACCACCGCGCACATGTCAGATCGTCCGGCGCCCCCACGCATGCGCCGCCGATCCGTAGCGTCCGGACCCCGTGCCGGACGTATGCGCCGCACACGCATCGAGTCGCCGGGCACACTCCGCGCGCGATCCAGCCGCCGCGCCGGACCCTTGCCGGCGTCGCGCACGACGCCGGGCTGATCCGCCCGGCAGGATCACACACCGACACCGCCAGGCGGTGGCTCGCCGTCGCCATCGTCCTCTACCTCCCGATCATCCCAGCCTGTTCCCGCTACATAGATTCCAACGTCCCGGAACCCATCCGCCCATTCCGCGATCCAGAGTACAACCGCGAGTACCTCCTCTACCGCCCCTCCGCGTACGACCCGCGCCAGACATGGCCCATCATCGTCGTATGCCACGGTGCATTCCCCGACGGCCCCATCCGCCAGATGAGACGATGGAACCAGCTCGCCGAGGAAAAGGGCTTGCTTCTGCTCGCCCCGTCGCTCGAAAGCACACGCATCACGCTCTCCGCGGACACCGACCGACAAATCACACGCCTCCGCGGCGACGAGGCCCACATCCTCGCCGCCCTGAACCACGTCCGCGCAGGCTACACCGTCTCCCCCGATCGCATCTTTATCCACGGCGTCGCGCGCGGGGCCCACGCCGCGCTCTACACGGGCCTGAGAAACCCGGGGATCTTCCGAACCGTCTCGATCGCCGACCCGAAGTTTGACAGTGCGTGCCTTGAATCCGAAGTCACCGTCGATCCCTACCAATCCATCTTCGTCGGGTTTGCAACCTCCGACATCATCACCGGCAAGCACGGTCGCAACGCAGTCGATTGGTTACGATCCGTTGCCGCCGACGTCCACGAGGCCTCCGCGGGCTACACGACCGGCCGCGCCGAACGACGAACCGTCGACTTCATCGAGGACGCCCTCCGCAACCACCCCTGGATCCAAATCCACGCCGTCCCCATCGGCCCCGACCAGCCCCTCGTCGTGCGATTCACGGTCCGCGCCTCATTCCGACCCGCAGCCCACGACTGGCGCTTCGACAACGGTGACCGCTCGCCCGTCCCGCAGCCAACGCACACCTACACCGCCGTGGGCCGATTCCCCCTGACACTCACCCTTCGCGACCCCAACGGCCGATCCTTCCAGCGCGCTGCGACTATCACCCTCCCCGGTGCGCACGTTCAATCTGCGCTCGCGACCGATCCGTCGGATAAGTGACCAGCGGCCAAGTCTCCGGGAAGCGCGGCCGCGTCCGGGCGGCGGACACCGCGAGAACGGTCGCGCAACGCGAGCAGGCTCGCGGCACGGCCCGATCGCCGTCGCCCCGGCCGCGCGATGATCGGTCTATCGCCCCGGCAACACCGTTCACACGCCGCGGGGACACACGACACGGCGGGACCACGGCGTCGCGGCACGCGGATTGCATGGGCTAACACGGAAACACGGTGCGGCACGGACTTGACGCCGTGCCGTCGCGTGCGGCGAGACGGCGACGCACGCGATATCAGGCCGGCGTTTTGACGCCCGAGTGAGTCGGCGTGGCGTGCGGGCGCGGCGCGGAATGCCGCGTGTGCGGCATGCTACAAGGGGTAGGCAAGACATGAAGGCACGACGAGCCAGGGCCATCAGACGGGCTTCGCAGCGGCGGAGCCAGAATCGCGATGGGCTCGGCCTGAGCGAGCTCTTCCTCGCGCCCGCCCGGGACGCCGCGACGATCCTCCGCGTACGCGACCTCCGGCTAAAATGCTATCTCCTTGGATTTACGCAAATCCCGACGCAGCGACGGACAAACCGCCGGGCCGCCGGGTAGCACATCCGACGTGAGGGATTCAGGCCGCTCGTGCTGCGTCGCGCGTCTTTCTGACGGCGCGCGACGAACCGGGGTGCGTGCGGAGGACCGGTTCTTTCGCGGCAAGCGCGTGTTCCTCCCTCCGCCCGGTTGCCACGCCGTTCGAATGCTGCAATTGGAGTAGCTCCCCTCGAACGGGCCCCCTATCAGGCCCCGAGCGCGGCGCGCGATTGGCCACTGGTTTGGGCGGATTCGTGCAGAAGCAGGAGGGCGCAAGCCCCTGGTCCCGGTCGAGCTCCTACCGGCCGGGCCCGGGCAGGGTGACCGAGGCGCCGCGCCCCGACGTCACCTGCCGGCCGCTTGGGCAGACCCAGGAGGTCTGTTACGTCGCTTACACCCGGGCCTATTCAAGATCACCCCTCTGCGGTTTGACGCCGCAATCGAGGGACGCACGGGTTGATGGCTCCCGCAGCGCGTCGGGGGCCGACCGCCGCGCGCACGCGGGCAGCGCGGCCCATCTCGGTTTGTCCGCCATCGCCAGCACGGGGTGTCCGGTAACGACGGCCTCAAACCGCTCGAGCTCGCGGTCCCAACGGTGACGGTCTGCCACAAAGCGCCGGGCGCTGGCCCCAACTTCTCGCGCGCGTTCGGGCGCGGCCAATAGCCCGATGACGCCCGATGCCGTCTCTGCGGCGGTGTCGGCGATGATGTAGTCGCGGCCGGCCTGCGCGCCTATGCCCGTGGCCGCGCCGCGGGTGAGCACGACAGGCCGCGCGGCGGCCATCGCCTCGAGCACCTTGTTCTGTACGCCTCGTGCTATCCGAAGCGGCGCGACACTGACGTCCAAACCCAGGACCTCGGTGGTTACATCGTCCACATGTCCGGTCACTTCGATGCCGCCGGCGCCGGGCGACGGGGGCCGGCCAGCGAGCCGCCGCACGACACGGGTGGGCGATCGCCCGACGATGCGGAACCTCGCCGTCGGGTATGCCGACCGCACCGCCGGCCAGCACTTCGCGACGAACCAGCACACCGCGTCGACATTCGGACGGTAGTCCATCGCGCCGACAAACCCGACGACCGGACCTGTCGCAGAGCGGACCGGTGGCCGATCGATGTCGGGCAGTGCGACGCCGTTGCCGACGACGTGCAATCGGTCGGCGCATCGCGCGAACCGCAAACCCTCCGCTTCCGCATCGGTGACCAGGATCGTGGCATCGAACGCGTCAAGTAGCGCATGTTCCCGGTCGGCGAGCCGGTCGGCCTCGATCCGATACAGCCGGCGTATCGGTTTTGTCGTGCGCGCGGCGTAGTCGCGCCACTTGAGACTGTCGCGGTCGCACATGTCCAGGACGCGGCGCGCCGCTGGTATCCGCAGTGCGTACTGCGCCATGCTCGAAGAGAACGCAACGACACTTTCGAAGGGTATCGACGCCACCCAGCGCTGAACGATGGTGCGCATGGGGCGCCGCCGGTAGAACGCCTCGGTGATCGTGCCGCCACCGGTCAAGCCAAGCGCGCCGCGGATGCCGGCGCGCACCCGCCCCAGTTGGATGGCCGCCACGTCCTGGCAGTACGCCGCCAGCGGCGCCACGTGCACGCGGTCCGCCGGTGCATCCACGAAGCACGCGCACCACACACGATGGCGCCGGGCCAGGTGCTCGATGTGCCGGAACGCGCGGAGCTTGTCGCCCTTGTCGGGCGGGTAGGGGATCCGGTGGGCGAGGTAAAGGATGTTCATGCGCAACTGTCCGCGTGCCGCGCCGCGACCGTCAACGGCGGTCGTTGGCGAGCCGCCGTCGCGACCGTTCTCGGTACCTACAGGATCATATCGTCGCCCGCGGCGCGGGTCTGTTGCTCGACGGATCGGGTCGAGCGCCGCGTCGCACGGCCGTCTCACGCTGCGAGGTATCGTCGGGCGTGCGGAAGCGTGTTTGCGTAATACGTCCGACACAGGGGTCGGACGCTACGGGGACGCCGGCTACAGGAGGTGTGGCACCGGTTTCCAACCGGTGCGGTAGCGCGCTGAACGCCCGGGGGACGGTTCGTCCAACAGCCTGCTACTGGTACCCGAGATCGGCGAGGTCGTCTTCATCCAACCCGAAGTGGTGGCCGACCTCGTGGAACACGGTCTTGCGAATCTGCCGGATGACATCCGCCCGGCTGCGGCACATGCGCTCGATATTGCGCTGGTAGATCGTGATGCGATCCGGCCGGCGGAGGCTGTCGTCCACGCCGCGCAGCGTTAGCGGCGTGCCCTGGTAAAGCCCCAAGAGCGTGCGCCGGTCACGGACGCCGGCGGCGGCACAAGTCGCGTCGTCCGGCATGGGTTCGACATCGATCGTGATGTCCTGCATGTACGGCACGAGCGCCGACGGGATGTCCGCCATCGCCGCCTCGACCGCACGCGCGAACGCCTCGCTTGAAAGTCTTGTGGAGAACAAACCGTCGTTCCACCGATGTAACATATCGGGCGTATGCCGGCCGTGGGGGCGTGGTACACCGGGCACCGCGTTGCCTGCATGACGCCGGTTCATGATCGCTGGTCAGGCGGATCGTTACCCGTTTCCAGCGTGGCCATCGCCGCCGGTTGCACACGGCCGACGTGTTACCTACCCACCTTAGCGTATGGCCCGGCGGCCGCGTGCCGCCTGCATCATGTTAGGCGTGGGCGCCGCGCCGCGGAAGCGCGACGTTCGGTTGCATACGGGGGTCCCATGAACGAGCGTGTTACCGGTATGAGCGGCAACCTGCGAACGATGACAATACGGACCCGGTGGCGGTGGCTACCGGAAGTCCCGCTGCGGCGACGACGGACAAGCGGCGGTCGCCGCGGCGCACGATGCGGCTGGATGACAGCCGTTGCGGTGTCGGTGACCGTCGGTGCGCTCTCGGCGGGTTGTTCGGCGCCGTCGCTGTTGATCACGCCGGTGACGTCGAGTCGTCGCCTCGTCGAAACGGAGCTCTCACGGGACAGTCTGCTGTCGCTCTCCAAAATCGCGGTGATCGACGTCACCGGTCTCATCCTCAACGCACCTAAACCCCAACTACTCGGCAAGGGCGAACATCCCGTGAGTGTGCTGCTCGAGCAGCTCGACAAGGCGCGGAAGGACCCATGGGTCAAGGGCCTCGTGCTCAGGATCAACTCACCGGGCGGTTCCGTCACGGCGAGCGAGCTCATGCACGCCGAGATCATGCGGTTCAAACAAAGCGGCAAACCGATCAAAGCCGTCATGATGGACGTCGCCGCCAGCGGGGGCTACTACATCGCGTGCGCGTGCGATGAGATCATCGCGCACCGCTCGACCGTCACGGGGAGCATCGGGGTCATCATGCAGCTCTTCGATCTCAGCGGCACGATGCAGAAGATCGGCCTCCGGTCCAACGCCATCACGTCCGGCGTCCACAAGGACACCGCCTCGCCGTTTCGCCCGATGAGGCCCGAGGAACGCGAGCTGTTGCAGGCGATCGTCAACGACATGTACGAGCAGTTCATCCGCGTCGTCGCCGCCGGTCGACCGGGCATCGACGAGGCGGAGGTTCGGCGCCTCGCCGACGGCCGTGTGTACTTGGCGCCCAAGGCGCTGGACGCCGGTCTGATCGACCGGATCGGCACGCTGCCCGAGGTGATTCAGGACCTGAAGCGTGAGATCGGCGCGCGCGGCGTCCGCGTCGTCATGTATCACCGCCCGGCCGAATACCGCCCGAACTACTACGCCGCCACACCACACGCGCGCTTGGCCGACATCAACTTCTTCAAGGTCGATTTTCCGAACATGCTCCAGACCGCGCAGCCACGCTTCATGTACGTTTGGACGCCCGGCGGGTAGCGTATGGTCACACGTCGGAGCGTGGGTTTTCAGTCCGATCCGAACCGCGCCCGTACGGCAGCGGCCGGCAGCCAAACCCGCCCGAACCGCCGCGAAGGTGCATCCGTGCTCTGTCACGGATGACGCGATGAGTTGGGGCCAACCGAGCTGCGAGCGCAAGCGACCGGTTCTGTCGCGGCAAGCGCGAGTTCCCTACCTCTGCTGCCTCGCGGTCGCGGCACGGAAGCATCGCGCGTCACGGTGTGACTGCCTGCCCCGGCTTTGCGGCCGCGCGGGCCGTCAGGTACGTGAGCGCGCGGTCGTGCTCTTCGTGGCGTCGGAGGATGCGCTGGATCGTTGCGGCGGCGTCGGCCACACCCGCGACACCCTTTGCGGCCAGTTGATACTTGTGGACGACGTCCCGCATGTCCGCGTACATACGATGCAGCGCGTAGGGTAAATCCTCGAAATGCAGATCCGCCGTCGTGATGTCGGCGGTCGTGGGCCGCGGCGCGCCGCCAAGCTCGACGATGAGCGACGCGAGCCACGCCATGTGCTGCCGGCACTCCCGCGCCATCTGCTGGACCAGGCGGAGGTCGGCCGCGCCGACGGCCGACACGAACACGACGGATTCGCCGACGCGTGTGATCGCACAGCGTCCCTCGACGGCAAGCAGTTCGTTGAGAATGTCGATCGTTGTCGTCGTATCCATCATGGATCGGCGGTAGGCGCCGCCGCTTCGACAAACCGCGCTTCGGCAGACCGCGCATCGGTCTGGTCGGCACGCGCGCCGAGGTGGCCCGTGCTCGGCGATATCGCCACCGTTCGTGTCGGCTGGAACGTGCGGCTAGCGAAATGGTCCGCCATGCCCTTGAACCGCGCCTGCCAGATGAAGAGCACCAGGAGCATGGCCGCGCACACGTTGACGATCGCCAGGCCGCCGATCGGAGACCGTACGGTCGGCTGACCGTCGTCCCGGAGCGCCATGATGACCACCAGCCGCATGTAGTAGTACAGGCTAAACAGCGTGTTGACGGACAGTACGACAACCAACATCCAGCCGACCGTGTTGTTCATCCGCCCGAGCGCCATGAGCACCCACCACTTGCCCATGAAGCCCGCGAGCGGCGGCAGGCCGACCAGTGACATGAGACACACGACCATCGGCACGGCGATCCACGGCGCGCGACGCATGAGGCCGCTGAACGCCTCGATCCGGTCGCTACCCGTGTCCCAAACCACGAGCGCCACGACGCCGAACGCGCCGAGGTTCATGAACAGGTAGATGAGCACATACGCAAGCAGCGCGCTGGCGCCCACGCCAACGCCCCCCGGCTCCGGATAAATGAACACGGCCGCCGCCATGAGCATGTACCCCGCGTGCGCGATCGACGAATACGCAAGCAAACGCTTCACGCTCCGTTGGCGGTACGCGGTGAAGTTTGCATACGTGCACGTAATCGTCGCCATGATCGCGATCGCCCAGGAGAGCGGCCCCAGCGGCGTGACGTACAGCCGGCCGCCGGCCGCCGTGGTGAACACCATGACCAGTCGCACGAGCAACACAAGCCCCGCCGCCTTGCTCGCCACGCTGAGCCACGTCGTGATCTCGATCCTCGCACCTTCGAACGCATCCGGGCACCAGAAGTGGAACGGCACGGCCGAAATCTTGAACGCGATCCCACCGACAAAGCACAGCAGCCCGATGCTGCACAGGAGCACCTGATCGCCGTTCGAAAAGCTCCGCAGGACGGCCTCGCCGATCACGGCCGTATTCAGGCTTTGCGCGAAGCCGTACAGCAGGCTCGCCCCGTAGAGCATAATCGCCGCACTGATCGCGCCGAACACCATGTACTTGAGCGACGCCTCGGCCGCGTTCCGGTTCCGCTTGTCGAAACCAACGATCGCGTAGCTCGGCAGCGACGCCATCTCGATCGCGATGACGATCATCAGTAGATTCGCCGTGCTCGCCATGAGCGCCATGCCGAGCGCGCTGCCGAGCAGCAGGATGAAGAACTCCGGCGCGTCACGCTCCGTCGGCGCCGACCCCATCCACCACAGCCAGATGACAGCCCCCAGAAACCCGACCAACAAGATCTGAAACCCGATCGAGAGGTTGTCGGCGATGAGCATGCCCGATCCCCCGTCGGGTGAGAGCCCGCCACTGCCGCCGGTCGCCACCGACCGCGCCACGCCGATCGTCAGCACGAACGTCGCGATGACGCCGACCACCGCGACGCCCGCGATCGCGCGCGTGTTGCGCCCCACGATAACCGGGCACAGCACCACGGCGAGCATCGTGGCGGTCAGCGCGATCAGCGGCGAAAAGAGCGCAAGGTGCTCGGCCACCGGCACGCCCGCCCACAGGTTGTCACCCACAACATTCATCGTTATTCAAACGAGCAGGCCATCATCGGGGCCGGCGCTCGGGGTTGCATGCCACGGAGCGCTCGGTGCGCCGCGCGTCGCGACCTGTTCCACACCATACGTTGCCGGCACGCCCTACGTCCCGGCCATGCTGATATGCGCCAGCATCAGATCCAACGTTCCGTTCATAAACCGAAACACCGTCTGCGACGGCAGCACACCGATCAGGATGCACAGAATCGCCATCGGCACCAACACGAACATCTCACGCCCGGACGCATCCGCATACCCCGCGTACGCCTCGCGCTCCTTGCCGAGATACACACGCTGAATGAGCCAGAGGATGTACCCCGCCGTAAGGACCACACCCATGGCCGCAAGGATCGCCACCGGGTACGCCCATGTCCATTCGGGGCGCAGCGCCGCCGCCTGGAACGTCCCCAACAGCACCCAGATCTCTCCGATGAAACCGCACAGCCCGGGCAGACCCAGCGACGCGAAAAACCCGATCGTCGCCATCGTCCCGTACTGCGGCATGGTGAGCCACAAACCGCCGAACCGGTTGATCTCACGGTGGTGTGCCCGATCGTAAATCACCCCGACAAGAAAGAAGCACATCGGTGAGCTGATGCCGTGGGCGATCATCTGAAACATCGCCCCGTGAAAACCGGCCGGGGTCATCACCGCGATCCCCAGCAGCACATACCCCATGTGCGACACCGAGCTGTACGCAACGAGTTTCTTGAAGTCCGTCTGCGCCATCGCGCAGAGCGCACCGTAGAGAATGCTCACAAGTCCGATGATCGCCAGTGTCAGCGCCCAGAACGTCGCCCCGGTCGGGAAGATCGGATAACACAGCCGCAGGAAGCCGTACCCCCCCATCTTGAGCAGCACGCCCGCGAGAATCATGCTGATCGGTGTCGGTGCCTCCACGTGTGCATCGGGGAGCCACGTGTGCACCGGTACGCAAGGCAGCTTGATCGCAAACCCGACGAACAGCAACATGAACATGATCGGCGCGAACCGATACCCGAGAAACAGCGTGCTGTGCGAGGAAAACCAGCCCTGAATCGCCGGGTTCGTCGCCAGCTCGATGAGATCGAACGTCCCGCCGGTGAGCCGAAACCCATCCGTGCGGTACCCGGATGCCACCCCGTCCGGCGAGACCCACGCCGGCGCGCCCGGGTCGTCCGCCATGGTCAGTGCCTGCCCTACCGCTTCGCCGCTCTGGATGTACATCGCGACGAGCGCTACGAGCATGAGCACCGAACCCGCGAGCGTAAACAGGAAAAACTTGATCGCCGCGTACTCCTTCCGCGGCCCTCCCCAAACGCCGATGAGAAAATACATCGGCAGGAGCATCAATTCCCAGAAAACATAGAACAGGAAAAAGTCCAAAGACACGAACACGCCCAACATCCCGGTTTCGAGAAGCAGAAACAGGATGAAGTACGCGCGAACCCCCTTCGTGATCTTCCATGTATGGAAGTTCCAGCTCGCCACGCACGCGAGAAACGACACAAACGTCGTGAGCACCAACAACGGAAACCCAAGTCCGTCGATACCCAGGAAATACTCGATCGTGAAATGCTCGCCCTGAATCCAGGTCGTGCGCTCAACGTGCTGCAGCCGGCCGTACATGCTGCCGAACGTTTCCGCCACCGCCTCATCCGACCCGTCGTTGAAGAACGTTCCGAACAGCGACAGTGACACCAGAAACGTCAGCAGCGTTGCCACCAGGGCGACCTTGCGCACCTGATCCTTCGGAACAAGGAAGCACGCCAGCGCCCCGACCGCCGGCAGAAATACGATGATGGAAAGTAAGTGTGCGGTCACGATGTTACTGCTCGTGTGAAATCCTATCCGGTGTCGCCGCGAGCACGACGTGCGTGTCGCCCGCGCCGGCGCCGACGGACCGGCTTGTTCGGCCCGAAGCAAAAACCAAAACGCATATGATGACGATGGCCGCCGACGCCGCCGTGAGCAAAACGTAATTGCGTATGCGCCCCGTCTGCGGCCGGCGGAAAACCGTCGCCACATCCATGGACGACGTCGCCACGCCGTTCACCACGCCGTCTACGAACTGCGCATCGACCGTCATGCCCGCAAGCGATGCGATCCGCGCCGTGACACCGGCCAGCATGTTCACGATCAGGTCGATCAACCATGTGTCGACGAACCGGGCGACGGCGGCCACGGCGAGGCACCCCTTGACCCAAACGAGCCCGTAGATCTCGTCGATGTAATACTTCTTTTCCAGCAGCGTATGGAGCGGACCGGCGAAGCGCTTGATCCGACCGGCCGTGTCCAGGCCGTTGCGGTAGATCGCCAGCGCGACGCCGAACCCGATGAGAAACGCAAACCCCACGAGCGGTACGAGCGCACCGTGCGCGGCCTTGACCGCCGGGGCGTGAGACGTGCCGTCGACCGCGAGCACCATCGCGGCGTTCGTCGCCGCCGGCGCCGCGTCCGCGATGAGCGGGCGGAACAGGAAGTACGACGCGAAGCACGTACCCACCGCCAATACGATGAGGGGGACGAACATGAGCGGCGTTTCGTGCGCGTGTTGGTGAACGCGCTCGTCGCGGGGCGCGCCCATGAACGTCATCCACCAACACCGCATCATGTACAGCGGTGTCACGTACGCCGTGATGATTGCGGCCCAGAACATCCACGCCGGCAACGCGTGGTTCATGCCCGCGAATACCGCGCGACGATCCGGCGCAACGCCCTTGCCCGCATGCGGCGCGGCATCCCCGCGGTGGTGCGCTGCCGTGGCGTCACCGCCCGGAGCGGCGTGCCCGGGCGAAACGACCTCGCGCGCGTCGGCACGGTGCGCATCGCCTTCATGTTGGAACGACGCCAACCTCAGGGTCGGACGAGCCACGGGCTCGGCGCCGGCATGCGAGCCGCCGTCGCCGTGCGACGCGCCATCACCGTGACCGAACACATCGTCGTAGCCCTGCCACCGGTATGCGCGGACCCACGCGACCGCGAGAATCTCGTCTTTGCTGAAAAACCCGCCCAAACCCAGCTTCGTGTCGCCGATGTGAATCCCCGGCAAACCCGTCCCCGCAATCGCGAGCACGCCCACCAGGAACGTCCACGCCGTCACGGGCATCTTGCGGATGAGCCCGCCCATCTTGCGCATGTCCTGTTCGTGGTGGCAGCCCTCGATGACCTGACCGGAGCCGAGAAACAGCATCGCCTTGAAAAACGCATGCGTGATCAGGTGAAACAGCGCCGCGATCCACGCGCCGCACCCCAGCCCGAAGATCATGTACCCGAGTTGCGACAGCGTCGAATACGCAAGGCACTTCTTGATGTCCGTCTGTACGATCGCGACCAGCGCCATGAGCGTGAGCGTGATACACCCGATCCCCGCGATGAACACGAGCGCCTCAGGCGTCATCAGGCAGAACACCCGCGCGACGAGATACACACCGGCCGCCACCATCGTCGCCGCGTGGATGAGCGCGCTCACCGGCGTGGGCCCCGCCATCGCATCGGGCAGCCACACGTGCAACGGAAACTGCGCACTCTTGCCCATCGCGCCGCAGAACAGCGCAATACCCATGATGGTGGGCAACGACCATCCGAACAACGTAAACTGGCTCGCGAACAGCCCGGTCCCGCTGTGGAACTGCGCTGCGAAGTTCACGGCGGCCTCATCCAGGTCGAACGTCCGCAGGTGGAAGAACACGAGCATGAGCCCGATGATGAACCCGAAGTCGCCCACGCGGTTCGTTACAAACGCCTTGATCGCCGCGCGCGACGCAAACCCCTTGTCGAAGTAGAACCCGATGAGCAGGTAACTGCACAGCCCGACGAGCTCCCAGAAAATGAACAAGAACAGCAGACTGCTGCTTACCACGAGCCCGAGCATGCTGAACCCGAACAGCGACAGGTACGCGAAAAACCGATGGTACTTACTCTGCCCCGCGACCTCGTCGCTGTGGCCGGCCATGTAGCCGACGCTGAACACGAAAATCCAAAACGCAATAAACGCGACCATGAAGAACATGACCACGGTGAGTGAGTCGAGCTTGACGCCGACGGTCACGTCCACCGTCCCCAGCGTAGCCCACGTAAGCCGCATCGCACCGGCCGTCAGTGCTTCCCGCGATGCGGCGCTCTCGCCCAGCCAACCGACAAGCACCACCGTCGCCAACACGAGCGGCACGCCCATGCCCAGCACGACGCCGACCCAACCGGCCCCGGGCTTGCCGAGCCGCGGCCCGAAAAACAC
>JBHHVO010000008.1:0-23951 GCA_046754365.1 Phycisphaerae bacterium
AGCGTCGCGGCCTTGTCGAACGCGCCGCTCGCCGTCGTCGCCAGGACTGTCGTTCCCGTGGCATCAAGAAGATCCACTTTGACGCCGTGCAGCGTACGCTCGTCGTTCCGATCGTAAGCGCCGTCGCCCACCCATGTGCCGGTGGCGAGCTCATCATTAAATACGAAACCTCCGATATGGACCTCGGGCGGTGGAATCGGTTCCACATACAGATCCGCCCGGTAATTCGCGGTGAACCATTGGACGTATCGATTCATGCCGTTGTGCGTGACGGGCAGCGGATCACCCAGGACGACGCATCCGGGAACGGCCGGATGACATACTGGATTGGGACGATGGGCGTCGGGGTAAAACGTGTCCGTGATCATCGCGCCGCGATACCCGGGCGGCGGCTCGACGTCGACGTACGCGAGCACTTCGATTTCCGGCATGTCGTCAAAGTTGTACCAGCCGTTGGCATCGGTGGTCGTTGTATGTTGAATGGCACCGTCCTTGTACCTGATGTTGACCTTCGCACCGGACATCGGCGTCGGAGGCGTCGTCGCGTTGTCGTAAACGAAGCCCTGTACCCGCGCGTAGAACCGCGGCAGCAGCGTCGTGAAAGGTGAAAGTGCGGCCACCTGATTCGGTCCGACGGCCACCTGCACCTGGACATACACGTAGTCAATCGGGATGTCGGAGAGAAAGAGTTTGTACTTCCCGGGCGGCACGTTGTTGAACGTGAACTCCCCCGATGCGCCCGTCTCCGCAGTTGCCACGGGATGCGTCGGGATCGTTTCCTCATCGGTAAACAACACGACAAAGCCGTCCGGCACGAGGACATTCGCCGTTACGCCCGGATGCATCGCCGGGACGAGCGCGTCCTCCGGCTCGATCGGATCGAACGCCATGTCGGCATCCACAAGCGTCCCCATGATCGTCGCGGCGTTGGCGAGGGTTGTCCCGGGCGGGAATCGCTCCGCAACATTGCCCGCATCGATCGCCCCGAGCTTCTTTACATACCCGTGCCACACGATGTAGCCGCCGGCCTCGGTGCCTGGGTCGCCCGGATACAGCACCGCCTCGAACCGCGGACCGCCCTCCTCACTGCTCATGAGGTAGTATTCCGTAGTCGCATCAAGGCCAAGTCCGGGGTTGTCGGCCAGGTAGGCCGTCCCCGGATCGGACGTTACAAGCACCTCGCCCGGAGGCAAGCCGGTGAAGTAGTAAAGACCGGCCGTGTTCGTGATCACCTGCCCCGTGCTGAGTGTGATCACCGGTTGTGAGCCGCTGATGCCCGTGGCCAGCAGGTCCCCGTCGTCATCCCATGCCATGAACGTCACACCGTTCAGCGGTGGATCGTCCGGCGCGTCGTCCTCACCATTCACCATATTGTCATAGAACGAATATACAAGCAGATTCGCCGACGGCACCGGCAGCGGGGGAAGATAGGCGTCCTTGCTCTGCGTGTCGCCCGGCGCCACGGTAAACTCGCGGCTCGTGGTGTCGTGCCCGGCCGCGCTGAACATGACCACGTAGTCACCCGGCGCGGGGACCGTAGCCGTCCACGTATTCCCGGTCACCGTCCCATAAGTAATGACGGCGCCGCCGGAATGCTGGTTCTGCACCAACACGCGCGCATCCATGATCGGCGGCGCAAGCGCGTTGGGCGCAAGAACGGGTCCACTCCCGTCGTTGGCACCCGTGTAAATGCTGCCGCCGATCACCGCTGTCTGCGCGAACGCTGCGGTGTTGAACACGACGGACAGGATGAACAGATTCAAGATGCATCTTCGGCCGTGGCGATGCGTCATCGTCCTTCCTCCTCTTGTAAATGGCTAATCGATCCCAAACAGAACATGCATGGTGTGATCCACCCGCGGCCCGCGCTTCACCGGGCGCGCGAGCCACCATATGGTCATACGTACGAACCCGCTCGTCTTGGCGTCGCTCCCCGCGCGATCGCTCCCAGAACCCACCACGCGCGCCCGCACACATACCCACAATTGTTGCTCCCACGCGCATACGATTCCAAGCGCTTCGCAGGCGCCTTGTTGCGACAACCAAGCGCTTGGCGCCCCCACATGAGTGCGCGCCGTCGACCTCATCCCGCTCGGCGCGTCGCGCCGTGCGCACGCGGCCCGGTACCCGCAGGATCCTTGACCATATGCTGTAACATGCCTCGGCCAGGTCCGCCTCCGTCAGCGTGCTTCTTTCCCTTCCCCAAGGCACCGGCCCGACCGCCATCCGTCTCACCGGAGCGCCGACGCGGAAACGCGACAGCCCCGCCGTGGAAATGTCGCAGGCTTCATTACCTGTGGAAGACATCCCCGCGACGGTATCTCGGGCTTGATTGCCGCGGCCCCGGACGTGACGACCGCGTGCCGCATCGTGTCCCAGGCGCAGCGTATTGTAATACAACCGAGACGGGTACTCAAGATAAAAACATGTTCTTGTATGGAAATAGACCGCGCCGCCGAAGCGGTATGAGTTTGTCTACCTTTCCCAACAAGACGCCTCATGGGAAGTCGGCGCCGCACCGTGCGCCGGAGAGCACGGTCGCGCTCGTTGGTGGACTTGGCGCGGTCGTTACGGCCGGAAGGAACGCCCAGCACGTCACATCGCCGCCTCGGCGCATACCACGCATGGACATTTCGCAGTGTGCGTGCACCACGACCATCTGCGTTCGTGAACACGGCAACGCTGACCGATATCTCTGAAATAGCAGGGACGCGCCACCGACGGCACGCGGCGGGGCGCACGCGAGGCGCACCGGCCTATCGCGAATTCCTGACATTTGGACGGCGCGTTGTCACACGGGCGCTTGAGCCTACCGGCCGTACCGGTGTAACGAGATTCCCCAACCGGTCGCGCCGACAACATCGAGACACCTCGAACGTTGGGAGACGCTGGCGGCAATCGTTCCGGGGGCGACGGCGCGGATAGGGAATCGTATCGACGACGATCGCGCCGATAACGCGTGTGCCGTTTACCCGCTACCCGTCGGACGCGCGCATCGGCGAACCATTGTGGCCTGACGCCTGTTCGGCCGTCCACATATGTACAAGGTCGACCACGGAGTCGGCCTGCAGCTTGGTCATGATATGGCCGCGGTGCACGTCGACGGTCTTGCTACTGAGCCCGAGTGCAAACGCGATCTGCTTGGCGGATTTCCCTCTAACCAGAAAGGCCATAACTTCACGCTCGCGGCTGGTAAGTGCGGCGAGACGGGCCAGCACGCTCGCCCTGGCGGCGTGCTCGCGCCGCAGTCGGGCGTTGAGATCCAGCGCCTGGCGGACGCGTTCAAGCAACACCTTGCCCTGATACGGCTTCTTGAGGAAATCCACAGCACCCGCCTTCATGGCACGGACCGTCTGTTCCACGTCGCCGTGTGCGGAAATGATGATCACAGGGAGCGTGCAACCATAGCCAACCAGTTCGGCCTGTAGCTCAAGACCGCTGATGCCCGGCATCTGGATATCCAGTATGAGGCAACCGGGCCTGTCGGTATCACATTCCTGTAGAAACGTCTCGGCGTCGGGAAACGCCTCCACGCGAAGCCCCACGGACGCCATGAGGCGCATCAACGACGTGCGCAGCCCTTCGTCGTCGTCTACGATGAAAACCGTCGCCTCGCCATTCACGCAACAGGCCTCCCACCGTCGATCGGCAACGTGAATCGGAACGTCGCGCCGCGGCGCCCGCGAGAGCTGGCCCACAGGCGACCGCCATGGGACTCGATGATCCGGCGGCTGATCGACAAGCCAACCCCCATGCCGCCGCGCTTCGTCGTAAAGAACGGATCAAACACCCTATCATCCGCACCATCCGGAATCCCCGGACCTGTGTCCTCGACCGTGCACGCCGGGTGGGACGCCCCGTTGCTCGACGTCGTGATGGTCAGGTGACGCTTATCGACTCGCTCAGACGCCATCGCCTCCTGTCCGTTTCTGATGAGGTTGACCAGGACCTGCTGAATCTGTATGCCGTCCGCCTCGAGCGGTGGCATGCTGTCGTCCAACCGCAGATGGGTTTGGACGCCGCGGTGCCGGAGCTCCGGTTCCATGAGATCAACGACTTCGCGCACCAGCGTGTTGACGTTCACGGTCGTCCGCTGCGGCTTGGGCCGGCCGACGAAGTGGCGGAGACGCTCGATGATCTCCCCCGCGCGCACCGCCTGATGCGCCGCCTGTTCCATGTCCCCACGCAGCTCATCCGTGCCCACGACGCCGGCGTCCAAGCGTTCGACGCACGCCTGCACGTAGTTCACGATCGCCGACAGTGGTTGGTTCAGTTCGTGCGCGAGCCCCGCCGCCATTTCTCCCAGCGTCGCCAGCCGCCCCATGTGCGCGAGCTCGGCCTGACGGTTGCGCGCCTGCGCCTCACACCGCCTGCGTTCCGTAACGTCCTCGACGACCTCTATGAAGCCACGCGCGTTCCCCTCGACGGCCGGTATAGGGAATGCGCGTATGTGCAGTGTGCGACGGCTCCCATCATCCAGTGCATGCTCCACCTCCACCTCCGTCGGTCGACCGGTGGCCATGGCTTGGGTACCCGGACAGCGCGAACACACCTTGCACCGCGACGGAGACGTCGCGACGCCGCAGCTTAGCGATGTCCCGATGGCCTCATGATCCGATTTCACCACACCCCGTGTTGCCGGTTTCGCAGCGCGTCGTTCCGCCGCGTCGGCAAGACCTGCTTCCGGCGCCGCCGCGAGACATTGGTCTCGCACGAAGGCGCAGACGGGTTTCGCGAGCCTCCCTCCCTGGATCGCGTTCGTCATGACGACGGTGTAGTCGGCGTCCACAAGTGTCACGCCGAGATCGATGTTCTCAACAAGTGTCCTGTATCGCTGCTCGCTCTCCCTCAGCGCGGCCTCCGCGCGCTTGCGCTCACTTATATCCCGCACGATACTCGTGAACAGGCGTTTCCCGGGTAGCACCACCTCACTGACGGCGGCCTCGACCGGAAACGTTGTACCGTCGCGGCGGCGCCCTTCCAACTCACGCCCGATGTCGCCAACCTCCGGACGCCCCGTCCGAGCACAACCCCCCGCACGCTCATCGTATACCTCGCTTCCACAGCCCGGTATGAACGTATGGATGCTCATGCCGATCGCCTCTGTGGGATCGCACGCGAAGATCGTACCCGCCGCGGTGTTGAATAACTCGATCACGCCGCGTTCGTCGGTGGTGATAATCCCTTCTACGGCCGTATCCACGATGGCGTGCGTTCGAGCCTCGCTCACGGCGAGCGCGCGGGCGCGCCGGTCGGCCTGCGCACGGGCCAGGGACACGGCCGGAACCATGCGACAAAGGACCATCGCCACCACGCCGAGCAGCGCAACGGTCCCCGCACCGCTCCACACGGCCCAGTCGGACCTCACGCCGCTGGCCCTGAGATACGCATCCTCGTCGTATACATACGCCATGCACCACTTCCCATCACCTGCGATGTCCACGACTTCCCAGAGCACATGCCGGCTGCCACTGCCGGACACGGCCCCGCGTTCCGAAAAGAACGCGCCCGCACCGTCCACGTCGAGGCGCCGTCTAAACCAGGCACGAGTCTCGTCCGCAACACCGGGACCCGAGAACATGGTTCCGTCGGTATTCGCAAGCAGCACCTCGTCCGTGACGCTCACCGCCTCGAGACTCTCCGCCAGCGCAGCCACCGGCACCATGCCGGACACGATGCCGACCAACCGCTCGCCTTGCCGAATCGGCACGGAATACACGATGCCGCTGCCGCCGATGCAGAGACGAATCGGTCGACTCAACAGCGAGGTCAGCGATCGATCCCGCCGAAAACACCGGATGTGATCGACCTGAGTCGCGTACTCCTGCGCCTCGCGATCCAACGAATGAAGCTCCACACCGCCGGCCCTCCTGTCGCGCGGCTCGAACCGCAGCACCGGAGCGCGCGCTCCATCGAAATCCGATTCGACAACGTAGATCTCCGCCATACGGTGTTGCGCATAGTTCGCTTCATAGATCGCCTGAATGTGATCGCACGAGTTCGACTGCATCCCTATGACGTTCGGATCGAGGCTGATCACACGCAGGCAAATGCGAATGCTGCGGACGTAGTCCTCAACGTACTCCTTCGTCGCCTCGAGCTTGAGCCGGTTCCGCTCGCGCACCTGCTCCCGCAACGCACGCCGGTCGGTGCGGTCGGCGAGCACGATCAACATGGCGAGCGCGAGCGCAAGCAGCGCACACGCCCAGCCCACCGCAATGAATCTTCCTCTGTGTATTCGTGCGGGCGCGCTCACCAGGTGCCACTCCCCCCACCCCCCTCGCCTACACGGCGGCGCCCGATCGGT
Source organism: Phycisphaerae bacterium (assembly GCA_046754365.1). Taxonomy (GTDB): domain Bacteria; phylum Planctomycetota; class Phycisphaerae; order UBA1845; family UBA1845; genus JBHHVO01. The sequence continues at coordinate 6,308 of JBHHVO010000008.1, forward strand.
CCGAACCCTCAGTTCCCGACGGACCACACACCCTGCAGTCCATCACGACTCGCTTCGCGCCGCCGCCGCACACAACATCGCGTTCTCAGCAATGCCGCGCTACGGTCCACCGACGCGCCACCGTCTGCACCACGCCCGTACACCGCCGCCACCGGCTCCGGACCCCGGCTACCTCCGCCACGGCCGCAGATGCCGGCTCCGCATCGCAATGCACGCACGCCATCGGTACTACATCACCACCTCGAGGCTCCAGAACCGCGCGGCCGCGTGCCGACGCGCACGACATGACGCCACGCCCCACAGTGGATGATCATGGATTATGCCACACGATGCACCGGGTTTCAAGATATATTGGTATATAATGATAAAGGGACCTAACCAATTGGCGCGCGGCCTCCAATCCGGCGCAGCCACAGAACGCTCGCGAGCATCACAGAGCACGCACACCGGTGCACAGCCGCGTCCAACGGACGGGTCCGGGTCCAGCGCACTTGCCCCAGGCGATATTTAGGGAAAAACCCCAATCGCGACCAACAATGACCCGACATGGCCGTGTACGTCGCAACCCACAACTCGCGCTATTCGGCGGCGCGCCGCGCCCAATCCGCCCCGTACAGCCGAACCGGCGGCATCGGCGTGGAACCCGCCGTGCCCCCTGGCGTAAGACATCCGGTTCGGGCCACGGCGCCGGCAACGCCCAACATGCTTGCCGTACCCGCCGGGCAACCGCGTCCTGAGGATACCGTGCCTCGGTTATGCCGCGTCTGACGAGATGACCAATCCAGGATTCCCGAAATACAAGGAACGGTAAACGACCGAGACGCAAGCACGGGATGCCATGACGTGACACACGATGCCACGTCAGAAACCGGACGTGTGATCGGCGGGCATCATCCCCCAACGGCACCGCGCGCAAAGACGCCGAGGTGTCGAACGCCACCGGCCGCCGGCGCCATGGAAACCATGTGGTTGCTCATCCCGGCGGTCCGATAAAGTGTTCCAACGTGTTGGATGCCCGTGCATCGACGGCCGTCAGGCACATGGGTCGAACCGACCCCGGCGCTCAACATCCCGACGCTCTTGCGGATCCGAAGCGCGGAACATGCCGGGCTCCCGAAGACACGGATGCCCGAACGTCGAGTGTGTCGAACTTGCCGGCGTGTTGCGCGCGCGACAGCAATGAAAACGCATACGCACCGCACGCGCGCCTGCGGCCCCTCCATCGCGGATCGCGGGGCGTAGGTAGATTCCCTAGCCGCGTTTCCTATTGCACCGGCGACGGCAAGTGTGCTAGAAACAACCCTACCGGAAGCACAACGCGAGCCGCGGTCGGCGCTGCACCGCATCGTTCTGGTATGGGAGGCACATCGATGCACGACAATAACGGTAACCACAGCAACGGCCACCGCTACCGCGAGCCCGAACTGCCCGCGCTCGTCGGAACCGCCCCATGCATGAAACGCCTGCGACGGCAGATCACGGCCGTGGCGCGCCACGGGTGTACCGTACTCATTTGCGGAGAGTCCGGAACCGGTAAGGAAATCGTCGCGCGGCATATCCATGCAGCCAGTCGCCGCGCCGCGGGTCCGCTCGTCATCGCGGATTGCACGGCACTGCCCGACACGCTCATCGCGTCACAGTTGTTCGGCCACGTCAAGGGCGCGTTTACCGACGCGAGACAATCAACGCTCGGACTGTTCCGCGCCGCAGACGGCGGCACGCTCTTCATCGATGAAGTCGCAGAGCTTCAACTCCATACGCAAGCCACGCTGCTGCGCTGCATTCAGGAACGGTCGGTGCTCCCCGTCGGCGCGTTCGATCCGATCCCGGTCAACGTGCGGATCATCGCCGCCACAAACCGCGATCTCAAGGCGATGGTCATGCGCGGAGAGTTCCGGGCGGACCTCTACTACCGGCTCGATGTCGTGCGACTCGTCACACCGCCGCTCCGCGACCACACACGTGATGTCGCCGCCTTGGCCATACATTTCCTTGAGCAGCAGGCCGAACTCGCCGGTACGACGCCCAAGGCGTTCTCAGCGCAGGCCATCGAGGCCCTGAGCAGCTATCCCTGGCCCGGAAATGTCCGCGAGCTAAGCAACGTCATCGAGCGGGCCACGGTGTTGTCGGACGACGAAACCCTGACCATCCTCGATCTTCCACACCGCTTTCGCGGAGCGACACGCCGCGCGCAGCCGGATGACGCGTACCTCGGGGAGGAGATCGCACCGCTCCGCATCATGGAACGCCGTCTCATCCAGCGAGCCCTCGGCGCCACCGGAGGGAACCAATGCGCCGCCGCCCGACTGCTCGACGTCGAACGACACCGCTTCGCCCGCATGATCCGGCGCCATGACCTGCAAGACCTGGTCCGCGCACTACGCGCATCGTCGCCAGTGCCCACATCGGCGGATCCGATCGCGCCGTTGCCGCCGTCTGAGATCTCCTTCGACCAGCGAACCCACGCGCATCTCCAGCCGACTGTCGCCGTGGACGACAACGGCTGATCGTGATCACACCCGCCCAACGGTTCGCCGGAAGCACCCGGAGCTATGGCACGGTGCGCGATCGCCCGCCGGACCGGTCTCGCTCGGCCAGACGCGGCGCGGTGGTCCAAGCAAGTGCTGTATCCGTCCCGCGGTCCAGACGCCCTTGCTTCCGTAGGATTTGCAATAGACGGCCCTCCCGCGCGTCAAACCCGACGGCGCTACGAGGCGGGTTCGAGTGCATCTTCACACCTGTTCGTGTGGGTTTGGCTACCGGCCGCTTCCTTACGGGCGCGGTTCGGTTCGGTGCAAAAACCCGCAAAACCACGTGTGACCATGCACTAGCCGGAACCCCGCTCCCGGCTCAGCGACGCACGCCGTCGCCCACACGACCAACCAAACCCATACAGCCCATGCGCTCCGCGCAACCGTTCGCGGCCCGACCGCGGACGGACATGCAACCTGACGGCGCCGGGGCTGCCGGCCACAACCGGGCGAGGAAAACCGCATCCCGGCCGCCGCCCGTATCGGTCGGCCAAACCAAGCCGTCGCCGCCGGCAAGCGACGCGGCCGACTCAACGTCACGCCCCCGCCGCCCGGGCATCACCCGCCGCGCACGCAAGCGGCGGTCGGCGCGCGTCAGCGCTCCGGCCGCCGGCATGATCGCTTCCTTCCCCGTCTACGTAACGCCCGCTCGGTTTCCACTCGCTGCGAGCCGTTTGACCAGGCCGTTGAGGTCCGCCTGCGTGATGTGGCTCGATGGCTTGTCCAGGTAGCGACTCGCCCAGCTCATCACGCCGGGGCCGTACGGCAAGCTGCCGGCCTGGACCTTCGCGCACATCCGCGCGTCGCGCCGAGCGCGCTCCTTGTCCTTGTGACCGCGATTCACCACCCTCGTCGCGATCGCGTCGAGGCGCCGCCGCTCGCGTAACTCACTCCGATGTACACCCATGTCGCTACATCCACCAAGACCACGTCGGGCAAAGGGCGGGATTCTGCACGGCCCACGCGGGAAAGTCAAGACCGCGGCGCCGCGCGTCGTCGCGTGTCGCGGCCACCGCCGCGGCGGCGCCCCTGGCCAACCCGGCTGGTGCGATGCACGTCGATCGCCCAGCTCGGGGGCCTCCGCCGGACATATGCACGTGTCGGACATATGCACGTGATGGAGAAGGTCTCCCGCAGACCGCACACCCTGGCGACCTGCCACGCCCTCGGGTAGATTCCGTAGCTCAGGACCACCGCCGATCGGGGCGAGAGGCCCTCGCGGAGGCTGCCGCCGCCTCGTCGGGCGGGCCGCGACCCTGGACGGGCGAGGGTTCGGGAGTTCGAGAGGATTGTGTGAAGAGGGAGACGCCCATGTTGCCGCCGTTTGCACCTGAACCGTATGTCGATTTCACGCAAGACACGCCCCGTGCGCGGATGCTCGCCGCTCTGAAGCTGGTCAGTGACAACTTGGACCGGGTGTATCCGCTCTGGATCGCCGGCGAGACCGTAACACCCGGCGAGACGCTCCAGTCGACAAGCCCCGCCGACCCGGATCGCATAGTCGGCACCGTCGCCAAGGCCAACACCGACCTGGCCGACAACGCCGTGCGGTCCGCCGCCGACGCGTTCCGGTCGTGGAGCCGCTTCGATCCCGACGCCCGGGCGCGCATCCTCATCAAGGCCGCCGCCATCATGCGCCGCCGCATCTACGAGCTGTCGGCGTGGATGTGTTACGAACAGAGCAAGAGCTGGATCGAGGCGTACGCCGACACCTGCGAGGCCATCGACTTCATGGAGTTCTATGGCCGGGAGATGATGCGACTCAACGGCGCCCATCCCGTAACCCCGTTCCCCGGTGAAGAAAACGAACTCCGCTACATGCCGCTCGGCGTCGGCGTGGTCATTCCACCGTGGAACTTCCCGCTCGCGATCACGTGCGGCATGACGACGGCCGCCCTGGTCACCGGCAACACGGTGTGCCTCAAGCCCGCGAGCACGGCCCCGGTCGTAGCGGCCAAACTCGTCGAGATTCTCCACGACGCCGGGCTGCCGCGAAACGTGTTGAACTTCGTCCCCGGCCCGGGCGGCAGCGTCGGCGATGCCATGGTCCGCCACCCCAAGACGCGGTTCATCTCGTTCACCGGTTCGCGCGAGGTCGGCACGGGCATCTTTGAAAAGGCCGCCAAGGTCGAGCCGGGGCAGATCTGGCTCAAGCGAACCGTGCTCGAGATGGGCGGCAAGGACTGCATCGTCGTGGACGAGACGGCCGACGTCGCCGCAGCCGCCAACGGCGCCGTGGCGGCGGCATTCGGCTTCCAGGGACAAAAGTGCTCGGCCTGTAGCCGCCTCATCGCCGTCGCGCCCGTGTACGACGACCTGTTGGAACGCGTCGTCGCCCAATCCCGCGAGCTAACCATCGGCGACACCGTCGCGAGCGACAACTTCTTCATCGGCGCCGTCATCGACAACGCGGCGTACGACAAGATCAAGGGCTACATCACCACCGGGCGGGGCGAGGGGCGCACCGTGCTCGACGCCGGCCGCGTCCCGGACAAGGGCTACTTCATCCCGCCGACGATCATCGCCGACGTCGCCCCGACCGCGCGCATCGCGCAGGAGGAGATCTTCGGCCCGGTCCTCGCGGTCATCAAGGCCAAAGACTTCGACGACGCCCTCGCCATCGCGAACGGCACGGAGTACGGCCTCACCGGCGCGCTCTTTTCCACCGACCGACTCCGGCTCGAACGCGCACGACACGAGTTCCACGTCGGCAACCTCTATTTCAACCGCAAGTGCACCGGAGCGCTCGTGGACGTCCAGCCGTTCGGCGGGTTCAACATGTCCGGCACCGATTCCAAAGCCGGCGGGCGGGACTACCTCCCACTCTTCATGCAGGCCAAAAGCATCACCGAACGCTGGTAACCCGGGGGCACCCAGAACGTTCGGCGTAAGACTTCACCCGTCGGCCATGGCCGTTCTGCCAAAGACGCGTGATCCCCCGTAGCGTCCGACCCCTGTGGCGGACGCTACCCATGCCGTCGTTGCGCGCACCATGTATGGCGAATCGCGCGCATCCAGCACACCGAATCCGACGAGACGGCAACCGTCGTACCACGCCCGGCATATCACCGTCGATGACCGGACTGCGCGAGATCATGCATGCTGCAACCCGCGCCGCGACTTTCCGAAAGCCGCTCACGACGCCATGTGATCCGGCGCCAGCGCCGCGTAGCACCAGTAGACACCAACGAGCAGCGTCGCGACGCAGCACGAGCCGAGCAGGAGTCGCAGCATCCGATCGCCGAGCCGCTCAAACCGGTCGACCACCACACCGACAACCCACGAAAACCCCGTCATCGCAACGATCGAGCCCAGCCCGAACGACACCACATACACGACAGCGCCCACCCGCGTAGGAACCAGCAACGCCGGGAGCACGCCGAGCAGGTGCGCGGTTCCCGCCAGGCCGTGCAGCATGCCGATACCGAGCGCACCGTGCGTGTGATCATGCGCGCGTGCGTGGTCGTCGCCCGGCGCGATCGCATGAACATGAACGTGCGCGTGTCGCACGCCGCCGTGCTCGTGTACGTGCGTGTGCATGCGTCTGCCAACCAATCGGCGTAACCCGATCAGTCCGATCCCTATGAGGACGAGCCCGACCAGCCGTTCGCCCCACACCGAGAGCCATTCGAGCGGTACCGCTTCGCGAAACGTCAAAGCCAGCAGCGCGAGCATCCATACCCCGCCGGAATGTCCAACGCCCCAGAGCAAGCCCACGTGCCACGTGCTGCTGCGCTGATCCACGGCCAGCGGCGCAACCGCGGCGAGATGGTCGGGACCGGCCAGGACGTGTCCGACGCCGGCGAGAAGCCCGGTTATGGACAACAGGACGTAGGGCATCGGCGCATCAGCTCCTTCTTGGTGTGTTCCTCTTCGCCTGGCCCGTCGTGTCGCCGCCCGTGGCCGGTTCGACGCATGCCGGTTCGTCGTGCGCGACGCTGTTCACGCGGCGCGTGACGGCGTATGCGGTCATGTGCTGCGATGGATACGGCCTGAGCATGGCGCTGAGGACGTCGGTGTCACGGACGGTCGTGTCGAGCCAGCACGCGTAGTCCGCGGCCGACAGGATCACGGGCATGCGGTCGTGGACGGCGCGCGTGAGTTCGTTCGCCTGCGTCGTGATGATCGTGCATGACTCGACGGATACGGTGTCGGCGGCGGCGCTCGTGCGGCCAGCGGCGTCGCTCTCACCGCCGGGTTTGGCATGGCTGCCGGCGTCCCCCTGGCCAACGCCGTCCGCCCCCCCCGTGGCGTCGGTGGGGTTCGTACCGCCGCGTCGGCTTCCGGCGGTACGCGTGCGCACGTCGCGCGGAGACCAGCGCTCCCAAAGCCCCGCGAACGCGAACGCGCCGCCGTCGCGCATGCGGATGTAATGGGGCACCTTGCCGCCCGCCGTCTTTTGCCACTCGTAGAAACCGTCGGTAAGCACAAGGCATCGCCGTTGCCGAAACGCCGACCGAAACGACGGCTTGTCGGCCACCGTCTCCGCGCGAGCGTTGATCATCCGCGCCCCGATCGACGGGTCCTTGGCCCACGCGGGTATCAGACCCCAGCGGAGCAGATCCACAACCAGCCCGCCCGGTGTCACGCGAACAACCGGTACCTGCTGCGTCGGCGCGATGTTGTAGCGAGGCACGAGCGCGCTGACGTCGGGCAGGTGCAACTGATTCGCCAGGTCGACCGGCGGCTTCGTGAGTGTATACCGTCCGCACATGACGTTGGATCGCGATCATGGACCCCGATGCCCGACGCCGCAAGTCCACGGGGCTCGAGCCGCCGCGGTCGGCGCCGCCTCGCCCCGAGCCTCGCTCTCCCGTGTCGCTCGCCCGAAGCCTCGCCCGCCCGAGCAACAGCCTCGCCCTTCCCTACGGCGCCCGCGCGGCCTCAACGCCGGCTGGGCGCAGGACGACCCTTACGTCGGCGGCCGGGCCGAACCGGTCAATCGCGCTCCCGTGGTTGACCGCGATCTCGAGCAGGTCGCCGCTGCCGATGAACGCCACGGGCGTTCCCGCACGCACGTCGGTGAACGTGTCGCGGAGCGGTCCGATGTCCGTGCCGTTGACCGCGACGTCCCACCCCCGGCCGCGCACGGCACCTGCCGCGACGTCCGCACGCGTGATGTTGCTGACCAGCGTGCCGAACCGGTCGACATACACCACGACCCCCACGATGCCGCCGGCCGTACGCTCCGCCCGGCGCGGCAGCGGAACCACCGCCACACGATCCGTCGCCCGGCCGAAGGACTGCGCCTTGACCCCGTTCGCCAGGTGCGCCGCAACCGGGGCCATGATGTCGCGCCCGTGGAATGTCGCGCTCACCTGCGGCAGGAAGTACCGCGCGTTCTCCACAACCCGCACGCCGTCGCTCTTCATCCCCCGATGAAGCCACGTGATCAGGCCGTTGTCCGGTGCAATGACGTACCGCCCTTCATAGCCCGCCAGCAGGATCCGCCGGTCGCCGCCGACACCCGGGTCCACAACCGCCACGTGAATCGTGCCACGCGGATACCACCGCCACACCTGCCGCAAGACAAACGCACCATGCACGACATCCTGCGGCGGCACGTCGTGCGTCACGTCCACAACCGCAGCCTTCGGCGCGATGCTCAGGATCACGCCCTTAAGCGCGCCGACATAGTAGTCGACTCCGCCGAAGTCCGTTGTCAGCGCGATGATCGGCATACGCCACCATGGTGCGCCGCGCAGCCCGCGCGGACCACGCGGCCGCGCATGACGCGCGTGACCGCCCCGTGACATCCGCGCCGACGATGGAAACCCGCGGGACCGCCCGTGACTTCCGCGACGCCGCACGACACCGGATGACCGGGCGGTCACCAGGAACCCACCGCCGACACCATGACCGCACGCCGAATCGACGCAGTTGGCTTCGGCGACGCCAACCACTATACTCATCCACCCGTGCGCGGGTCACGCGCCCGGGGACGTGTAACCTACGTTCCGCCACGTGCGCGTACGGTCCGGCGCCCCCCCTGTCCGGTGCGCCGTGCGCGGCCCACGCCGCGGCACGTACAACACATGTCGCGGCACGTCCGCCAAGTATGCCATCGATGGCCGGCGCGAACAATGCCGCGCACGCGGCGCATCGACCACGATCCATCCGCAGTGTTCATGGCAGCGTCACCATGACCGACGAATCACACCAGTCACCTGATTGGGAAGCGCTGCGCCGCACGATGGTCGAAAAGCACCTCATCGCCCGAGGCATTCGCGATCCGCGCGTGCTCGACGTTATCGGCGGGCTCCCCCGGGAACGCTTCATCCCCCCCGAGCAGAGGCAAGACGCATATGCCGATCGCGCGCTGCCGATCGCGTGCGGACAAACCATCAGCCAACCCTACATCGTCGCGTACATGACGGAGCGGCTCGAGCTCACCCCGACGTCCCGCGTCCTGGAGATCGGCACGGGGTGCGGGTATCAGACCGCCGTGCTCGCGATGCTCTGCGCCAACGTCTACACGATCGAACGCATTCCAGCCCTCCGCCGCGGCGCCGAGGACGTGCTCACGCGCCTCGGCATCGCGAACGTGCGGATGGCGTGCGGTGACGGTTCGCTCGGCCTGCCCGACTTCGCCCCGTTCGACCGCATCATCGTCACAGCCGCCGCCCCGCGGGTCCCGTCCCCACTCGTGGAACAACTCGCCGACACCGGCATCCTCATCGCGCCGGTCGGAGGAGAAAAGTCCCAGCGCATCACGTGTGTCGAACGCCGGGCCGGACGGGCGATCGAAACGTCGCTGTTGCCCTGCCGCTTCGTCCGCCTCATCGGACGCGAAGGCTGGCACCCGCCCAAGCCCGACGCCTAGCAGGACGGCGCTACCGCTCCGTGACGCTCCGTATGATGCGTGCCATGCCCAAGCGGATCGGTGCATGCGCAAGCCCCAGCTCGCCCGTGTCTCCCCGATCCGTGCCATCCACAAGCGGTTGGGTGCCATGGGCAAGCGGCAGCTTGCCCGTATCTCCCGGTGTCCGACGCGCACGGGGAAACGAGTGCGCCCATGCCACCCGTCGCCCAAGCCGGATGCCTGGTGTCGCGACACGCCTGGATCGACGAGGAATCGACGAGGAAGCGGTAGCCCGCGCTCGAGACCCTCATGCATCCGCTCGCTCACGGTCGCGCTTCAGCTCAGCCCGACCCGGCGAATCACGGTCGGCCGATCACCCGGTATGCGGCAGCGGCCCGCACGGCCTTGTGCGACCGATCCCATCACGGGATCACACACGCCATCGAGATCAAGCACGCCCTGTTGCAGGATGCCAAACGCACCTATAGTACACGACCGTGAGCACAGCGACGGGCCGGGGGCCTGCTGCGGCGTGCGGCCCCGCCGGGGCCGGCCGACAGGCGGCGCGACGCGAACCGCTGCAGCCCGGCACACGAAACCTATCCGACCCGTCACAACGCGGTGGATCCAGCACCGCACGACGGCGGATCGAGCGCCGGCACGCAGACCGCCGGGGCACACAACAACATGGGAGCTTGGGGATGCGTCGAATCTATCGGGTCGTGTTCATCGTCGCGACGGCTGTTTCGATGGCGCGGATGCCCGCCGCGGCCGACGATGACCGTATGACCGTCGAGCAACAGTCGCGGGCCGAGGCGAGGTACTTGTCAAACATCCGGCAGGTCACGAACCAGGCGATGGGGCTCACCGCGGCCGGCGAGGCGTACTTCTCGCCGGACGGGAACATGATCATTTTCCAGGCATACCCGGAAGGCAAGAGCGAGTACCAGATCTACACGCTCGACCTCAAAACGCAGAAGCTCAACATGGTGAGCACGGGCAAGGGTGCGTGTACGTGCGCCTATTTCCACCCGAACGGCAAGCGGATCGTCTTCTCGTCCACCCATCTCGATCCGCATGCCGACGACACGCGCGACAACGCGAAAGGCGGGGGCTACACGTGGTTCTTCCACGAGTATATGGACGTCTTCGAGGCCGACGTCGACGGCAGCCACCTCAAACGACTCACCACGACGCCGGGGTACGACGCCGAGGCGACCTACTCTCCAGACGGACGACACATCGTGTTCACGTCGATGCGCGACGGAGATCAGGAAATCTATCTCATGAACGCCGACGGCAGCCGGCCACGCCGCCTCACCTACGGCAAGGGCTATGACGGCGGCGCGTTCTTCTCGCCCGACGGCCGGCGGATCCTCTACCGCGGGGACCGCCGCAACGACGGCAAAATGAACCTCCAGATCCGTATGATCGACGCCGACGGTGACAACGATCGCGCCATCACCGACAACCACATCTTCAACTGGTGCCCGTTCTGGCATCCGTCGGGCAAAAGCCTGATCTTCACCCAGGTCGACCACGAGGCCTGGTCGAAGGGGCACGCCCCCAACTACGACCTCTTCATGATGACACCCGACGGGAAGTACCTCACACGCATCACCTACGACCACCAGTTCGACGGGCTCCCCGTGTTCAGCCCCGACGGTGCCAGAATCATGTGGACATCCAAGCGCGGTCCGCTCGAAGAGTCCCAGATCTTCATCGCCGACTTCAGACTCCCGGAGCCGTTCCGACCCTAACCCGACCCGCACGCGTCCCGCGCGGTGCTCCGCTCTTCACCGCTGGCAGACGCCGAACGCCGCGACCGCATGTGCATCCCCGTACCGGCATCGCCGCCACGGGCATGACGCTCCCCAACCATCGAGCCGCCGCGCCGGCACGGCGGGCGTGGCCGATCCGCGATCGCAGCCACCGGTACGCGCCGCCGGCTCACGGCTCGCGCAGGTGGGCCAGTGGATCCCGGCCCGGGCGACGCAGCACCTTGTGGCATCGCGGGCACCGCACGCCCTGCTTCGCCGGCGTCCATCGGCCCTTGCCGATTCTCAGCAGGCTCGGTCTCGCCCGGCCACCGGGGCCGTGGCCGAACCGCACCGCCACATCGAACGCCCCGTGCTCACGGCAGACATACCGGTCGGTCGCCTCAGCGAGTTCGCCGCAGACGCGGCACGGCTGCGGCTTGAACGCCCCGGGTGCGCGAAACCGATGACCGCGGGGACACCGCCAGTCCACGGCCACGTCACCAAGCGTTCTCATCGGTGGCGGCGACGGCCTCTCGACGCGCCACAACCGCCACGCGCCGTACACAAACAGCGCAGCGCCGGCCGCGATCACCAAACTCAGCAGCGCCAACGTATTGATCGGGTGGCCCTTAACCCGGACGCTCGGGCGCTTGCGAACGGGATGATCCGCAGGACGCTCGGGCAACGGGGGGTCGGCGTCGGCGGTCCGTGCGGACACTAGTCAAGCGGCACGTGGCCGGTCCACCAGTACAGGCGATCGGAAGCAAAGGAATAATGCGGCAGATCGAGGAAGTTGCACAACGTACACCCACCGGCGGCGCCATCGGGATAATACGACTGAAGCGGCGCCTGCATCGTCCTGCGCGTCTCGGCCGAACGCACGTCGCCCCCGATCGTGAGGACGTTGATCCCCACGCCGTGGCGCGCGGTCAGCCAGGGTACGCCCGATTCCTCCGTGTACGGGTCGAACGAATCGTCCCACAACAGCAGGCTCCCGTTCCGCGGCGGACCCTCAAGCACGCCGTCACCACCGCCGCCGCCCGGCACCGCCACATCGGGCCCGATATCCGCGAGCAGGATCGTATCGAGCGGACGCCGCGATCGGTGCCGGTCGAGGTTCGCGAGAAACCCGTCCCCGGCCGTCATCATAAAGCTGTTGATACCGTAGCTCGCCAGCTCGGCAAGATCACCCGGCGCCGCCGCCGCAGGCGACTGCGGCATGCGGAACCGGAACGGATCCTCCGGGCACGTCATGATCGTCAGGTCGGCCATGTACGCCGGCCAGAGCCTGAGGAACCACGGTTCCGGCGGCGGCGCATCCGGACCGGATGCCGTCGTAAACGCAGGCGCCGCGGATTGCCCGAATTGAGGGAGCCAGCCGTTGTTCTCGAACCGGTACATGTGTAGGCTTTGCCCCATCGAGCGCAGGTTGTGCATGCAAACCGTCGACGCCGCCAGGCGCACCGACCGCTTCATCGACGGGATCAACATGAGCGCGAGGATCGCGATCACCCCCGCGACGATGAGCACTTCCAGAAGTGTAAACGCCACCCGCCGCGCGCGGGACCGCGCATTCAAAACGTGCCCACGAACATACGCAGGGACTGCTTGCATGAACCGTACAAAATCCTACAACGAAATAGCCACGGACGCAAGCACTTTTTTGGGACGTTGCCGACGCGTTACCCGACACCCGTTTGTGCGATCGCACAAGAATGTGTGCGGTCGCATACAGGGGTTGCATCGCTCGACCGCCGTGTTACTGTATGTTGCGGCTACGATGCTCAGGGACACCATGAACCCGTGTTGAAGCCAGCGATGGGGATTTCCACAAGTCGTTCCTTGCGAAATCGGATTTCCGAAAGTCCTTCCTTGCGAAATCGGATTTCCGAAAGTCGTTCCTTGCGAAATTCTATTTCCGCAAGTCCTTGCTTGCGAAATCGCGTCGCGGCCGAGCTCCTGCCGTTTGTCCGTCAGCCGGGGCAGTACATCGGCGGCGAGCACAACCAGCTCGTCCGCGACGGTGACTGGGCCGCGGCCGACGTCCGCGTCGCGGTCGGGTTTCCGGACACGTATACCATCGGCATGAGCCACCTCGGGTGCCAGATCCTCTACTGGCTCATCAACCACACCGACGGGTGTTGCGCCGAGCGTGTGTATTGCCCGTGGGGGGACGCCGAGGCGCGGATGCGGGCGCGCGGGATCGAGTTGTTCACGTGGGACACACGGCAGCCGGTGTCGGCGGCGGACATCTTCGCGGTGTCGCTGCAGTATGAGATGGCGTTCACGAGCGTGCTCGCGCTGCTCGATCTGGCGGGGATTCCGCTGCGGTCCGCGGATCGCGATGAGCGGCATCCCCTCGTGATTGCGGGCGGTCCGCAGGCCGACAACCCGGAGCCGATGGCGCCGTTTCTGGACCTGGTCGTGCTCGGTGACGGGGAGGCGTCGATGGCGGCGATCCTCGATGCGTACAAGGAGCTGAAGTCCGGCGGTGTGCCACGGCGTGACATGATTCGCGCGATGGCCCGTCGGTTCCCGTGGATCTACGCACCGTCGCTGTACGACGTCGCGTACCACGACGACAACACGATCCGTTCGATTACACCAGCCGACGCGCTCGTCCCGTCGCGGATCGAACGGTGTCAGACATCGGACTTCGACGGCGCGCCGTTTCCCGTCCGGCCGCTCGTGCCGTTTGTCGAGGTCGTGCACGACCGGTTCGCGATCGAGGTGATGCGCGGGTGTCCGCAGCGATGCCGGTTTTGCCACGCCGGGTATACGAAGCGCCCGGTCCGCGTGCGCAGCGTCGACCGCATCATCGACATGGCCGAGGCCATGTACGCCGCGACCGGGATGCAGGAGTTCGGTCTGCTGTCGCTGTCGACGGCCGACTATCCGCACCTTCGGGAACTCGCCGACCGGGCGAACGCCCGGTTTGCCGACCGGCACGTCAACATCTCGTTCCCGTCGCTGCGGGTGGACAAGATGCTGCAGAACATCCCGTGGATGGCGCGGAGCGTTCGCAAGGGTGGGCTGACGCTCGCGGTGGAGGCGGCCGCCGACGATATGCGCGCGGCGATCCGCAAGCTCGTGACCGACGGCGACCTGCTCGACGGTGTCCGGCAGGCGTACGAGGCGGGGTGGCGGCGGGTGAAGCTGTATTTCATGGCGGGGTTTCCCGGCGAGCGAGAAGCGGACATCGACGGGATCGTTTCGCTCAGCCGGCAAGTCAGCGACGTGCGGCGCGAGCTCGGCAAGGGTCCCGCGAAGGTCAACGTGTCGGTCGGCTGGCTCGTGCCGAAGCCCTACACGCCGTTCCAGTGGGCCGGGCAGGCCCCGGCCGGGTATTTCCACGAGGTCCGCCGGCGCCTCGCGCAGACGCTCGGCGGCGGGCGGCGCCGCGGCGGTCCGGTGAGCATCAAGACGCACTCGGTCGAGCGGTCGGTGCTGGAGGCGGTGTTCGCCCGCGGTGACCGGCGGCTCGCGGACGTGATTGAGCACGCGTTTCGCGCAGGCGCCCGGTTCGACGGATGGGATGAGTGCTTTGCGCCCGGCACGTGGGATCGCGCGTTTGACGCCGCCGGCATCGATCCGGGGTGGTACGCGCACCGCGAGCGCCGCGCGGACGAGGTCTTCCCCTGGGCCCACCTGCACGGCGGCGCGCCGGCGGATTACCTGCGCCACCAGTATGAAGACGTGTTTGCGAAGATCGGCGCGCCCGTGCCAGCCACGGGTTGCGCGACATCCCCCGATTCGTCGCCCACGCCGCGGTGTGATTCATCATCCCCGGGCGGCTCGCCAGGTGTGACCGTTCCCGTTGCGATCGACCGCGCGTAGCGTACATCACGCCACGGCCACGGGTTCGTACGGCCCACCGGTGACCCCAGAGGCACGTCTGTCGCGGATCGGTCACGGGACGCGCCATGGATCATCCCCAGGGCGTCTGGTCCCGCGCACGGCGTGCGGCCGGCCACGGCGCGCGTTTGCTACACACACCAAAGCTAACGTTCCGCATGTCATGCGGATGAATCTGATGATCGAGCATGTTCGGAAACTGGAGAAAGGGGACACCATGAAGAACGCAACGAGTGAGGCGCGACGGTGGAGCTGGATCCTTACGACGCTCGCGATGGTGGTCATGCCGGCGGCAATCGAGACGCGCGCGGATGACGTGTCGGATGTAGCAGTCAAGATCGAACGGGTAGCCCTATTCAAGAACGGGCTGGGATACTTCACGGCATCGGCGACGCTTCCGAAAGGCGCCACCACTGTAAGGCTCGGACAGCTTCCCGTACCTTCGCACGGTACGTTCTGGGTGGGCTATCCAAAGGACGTGGAGCTTCGCTCACTGTTTACGAGCATGGAGGATGTTGAAGCGTCTCTACCCGCACGCAGTGTGGCCGAGCTTGTTCGGGCGAATCTCGGCCGGAAAGTCACGATTAGCATGGGATCGAAGGATGAACCCGCGATCAGTGGTACGATTGTGCAAGTTCTTTCGGAGGAGAAGCCCCAGCCGCCGAGTCCATACCTGATGGAGATCCGGCGCTCACCTACCGCACGCCGGTACGAGCCGTATCGCGTGCCTCTGGTGGTGGTCATCAGGACGGAGACCGGAAGTGTTGCGCTCAGGGCCGGGACCATCACCCGTGCGGAGTTTGAAGGGGATGACATCACGACTTCGGTATCTGTCGTGTCGAAGCAGCCGAGTATCCGCATGAAGCTGGCGAAGCCCACGAATGGCCAGGCGATCGAGGTGAGTTATCTTGCGCGGGGGATCACGTGGTCGCCGAGCTATATGATTGACATCTCGGATCCAACAACCGCCAGGCTGCGTGCCAAGGCGGTTGTCGTGAACGAGGTGGCCGACCTGCATGACGTACATGTTGACCTGGTGACCGGGTTTCCGAACATCCGGTTCGGCGACGTGAGCAGTCCGGTGGCGATGGCGCAGAATCTTGAGGGGTTTCTGAACGCGTTGACCACCGGCCGCAGCGAATCGCGCGGGCGGGGGGTTATGATGCAACAGCAGGCTGTGATGTCCAACGTGGCGCGGTTTGGGAACCGCGATGACAGCGCCGTTATGCCCGGGTACGCGACGGCGCGGGAAGGTACCGTGTCCGAGGACCTGTTCCTGTATCCGGTCGAGCATCTCACACTGGCTCGCGAGGAGACCGCCTGGATTCCGCTTTTCACGGCGGAGGTCCCATACGAGCATATATATATATGGAAGATTCCTGATCTGCTCGACGAGCATGAGCGGTATCGGCGCGAGCGCGAGCGGGACGAGCAGTTGTTCGCCGAGGCGGTGTGGCACGCGTGCCGGTTGGTCAACAACATGAACATGCCGTGGACCACGGCGCCCGCGGAATTCGTCAAGGACGGGCAGGTTACGGGGCAGGACATCTGCTACTACACCGCACCGGGTGCCGAGACGACGATTCGCATCAATCGGGCGATGAACGTCATGGCGGAGGAAGCCGAGTTGGAGTTGGCACGCAAGCGCAACGCCACGACATATCATGGCGTGAGGTATGATCTGGTTACGGTTAACGGGGAGCTGAAGTTGGAGAATCGCGTTGACAAGACTGCGACTGTGGAAGTAACAAAGAACCTGTCAGGCGAGGTTCTTGAAACCGCGCCGCAAGCGAAGGACATACCTACGGCCAAGGGACTCAAGCGGGTAAACCCGCGCCACGTGCTCGTTTGGAAGATCGACATGAAGCCCGGCGAGAAGCGGACGTTGTCGTACACGTACGAGGTGTATGTCCGCAACTGACCGCCGGGTCGAGTAGGGCCCGCCGTGGGGAATCCAGCTACGCCAGTGGAGCGGAGTTGCCCCGGCCGCTACCGGGATGCTCGCCCTGACGACGCGCGGCGCTTCGGCCGATGGGCCGACGCCTCGAGCGGAAGACCCGTAGCGGCATCCACGACCGACGGGGATTCATCGAGCCGGAGTTTCATCACGCGCCCGGCCTTGAACTTGACTGCGTTTGACGGATTACTCAATCGCCGCCTTGCGCCTGGCGGGCGGCGCGGACCTTGCTTTCAAACACGCCGAAGTCGCGAAACTCCAGGCGGTTGCCGTCGCCAAGCTCACCCACAATCTCGTCGAGAAACGATTGAACGACCTTCTTGACCACGACGCGCTTGAGGCTGAGCAAGTCGGCGATCCGGTCGATCAAGTCCTTTTTTGTAACGGTAGCCATCCGCGATCGTCCAGGTGTCTACGAGGCCATTGTTCCACGCATCGCGCCGCGAACCGTCGCGCTGGGCCAAGACCCGGTCGCCCGCTCCGTGGCCCGGGCGACGGCGAGCCCACGACCGGCCCGGCGCACAAATGCAGCACGCGCCGGCCGCACGGATACGCCGCTCCGAGCCAGAGCAACGCGCGCAAGTCATACTACCGCAACGACTTTCGGCAATCAAGCGTCTTTCGGCAAACAAGCTGCAACCGACGCCGAACGGAAACGCCCACGAGCCGCGTGACACGCCGCCGCTCACGCGCGCGTGCGGCCACAGCGCCCCTTGTGTTACAATCGGCCCGCATGCAG
>JBHHVO010000009.1:0-21766 GCA_046754365.1 Phycisphaerae bacterium
GGATCGTCCGCTGCCGGCCGGGGGACGTCCGCTGGGGGCGGCGGATCGTCCGCTGCCGGCCGGGGGACGTCCGCTGGGGTCGCCGGACCGGGATTTATCGGACGTAGCCGCGCCGGGCGGCCCGTCAGGATCGCCGGGCGGTTCCGTGCCGGCGGTCGCCGGCTGTCAGGCCGTCGCCGGGTGTCAGGTTCGGATCCGGTCGATGAGCACGACCGCGATCGGGGCGAACGCGAAGATCGGGATCCATGCCGGGAGCGCGGACGTCGCATCGCCCTGAACGCGCTGGACGACGAACGATGCGACGTAGCACACGCCGCACGCGACGAGACACTTGCCGCCGTCGCTCAGGACGTTGACCGGAGACCGGTCGAGGAAGAACGGGAGCCCGAGCAGCAGGAGCACGACGCCGAGGATCGGGGCGGTGATCCGGGCGTGGCGCGTCTGGATGATCTTCGCGGGGCTCCGGACGTGGTGCCGCTCAAGCTCACGGAGCTCGGCGAGGCTCAGGAACGCCATCCAGTGTTCGCTTTGCCGGAGCTGGATGTCCTTCGGCGTAAGCTCGCTCGCGTAGAGCGCGATCGGCGTCACGGTCTTCCGGCTTCGCGGGCCGAGACCGCCGTCGGCGGCGTGCGTGCGGACGGTGTGGCGGCCGCGCTCGAGCCGCCATGCGCCGGTCGGGTACGCGGGGTCCGGGGGTTGCCATTCGGCCCGGTCGGCCTCGATGAATCCCGTGATCGCACCGGCCGCGTCGCGCTGCAACACGAGCAGGCGGTGGATGACGCCGGTGGTCGGGCTGAAGCTGTCGGCGGAGAACAGGGCGTCGTCTCGATCCGGGAGAAAGAGCACCTCGTAGGCGCGCCGGCCGTCGATGTCGTCGTGGTCGCGTGCGAGCCGATCCGCGATGTGGGGGATGACGATTTCCGTGTCGATCGCGAGCAGTGCGGACGTCGCGACGCCGAACCCGATGACCGGGACGGCGAGGCGGTGGAGGCTCACACCGGATGAGAGTACGGCGGTCAGCTCGTTGCGTTTCCGCATGCGTGCGATCGTCGCCATGCAGGCGAAGAGCGTGATCGCGCCGGAGAGCTGCGCGAAATGGAGGAACATGTTGGGCCCGTAGTAGCCCGCGATGTTGCCGAGCACGGTCAGGGTGCCATAGCCGTGCTCGGTGAACTCGTCCATGTTGACGAACATGTCGAGGACGATGTAGAGGCTGATCATCGCGCTCAGGGCGATCAGGTAGTTGATCGTCAACGAGCGGAGGATGTAACGCGTGAGGATGCTCAAGTGCGCAAGCCGCCGGGGTCCACCGTCAAGTCACCGGCGCACGACGCGTGCGAGGACAAAGAGATCCAGCAGCGCGACGGCGACGATCCCGCTCCACATCATGCCAAGGCCGAGCCCGTGCGTCGAGGCGTTCTGCGCCATCTGCCTCCCGGTGACGATCAAGATGATGACGCACAGCGCCGGTACGAAGCTGAGTCCAAACGCGGTCACGACGTGGGCCCCCTTGAACCGGATGCCGAGCGCGGCCCCGAGGCAAACAAGCCCGAACACGCTGATGCTGTAGGCGAGTCGCTCGTGGATCGCGGCGGTGATGCGCCGGACGGTCCTGTCGCGCGTTTCGACGGCGGCGGCGCGGTGCTTGGCGACGGCGGTGCCCTGCGCGGCCCCGGCCGAAGCCCGAAGGAGCTCGTCGTGGGATAGCGCGTCGATCCGGTCGAGCAGGTCACGCGCAATCTGCACGGGCCCGGCGGTGACCTTGCCGGGGGGCTCGCGCCCGGTCCCGCCGACGAGCCGCGCGTCATACAGGTCGACCTTGAGCGTGCAATCGGACGGGGTGTTGCCGCGCGTGACGCCGATGAGGGCGCGTACCGCGTGATACCGGTTGGTCCGGCCGTGGGCCGTCTGTTCGAGCGTGGCGTCGGTGAGTTCGATCGATCCGTCGCGCGGCCGCCTGGCGGCGCCGGCCGCGTCGATGCGCAGCGTGACGTCGCCGTCGGCGAGCGTGATGCGTCCGTCGCGCTGGTACGCGTCGGCGATGCGATCGTAGATCATCCGCGTGCCGACCGCGATGCGCAGCGCGGCGATGCGCTGGACGACGTCGCGCCAGGCTTCCGGGTGCGCGCGGTAGTGGAAGAGGCGTCCGAGCGTCAGGAACTTGACGTCGAGCGGCAGCGTCGGGGGCAGTTTGTCCTTGCCGATGCGCTGTCGCTCGAGATCCCAGAAGTAGTCGGCCCGGCGATCAAAACAACTCAGGCCGAAGAGCTCGGTGCGGATGCCGGCGACGGCGTCAATCGCGGAGCGCGGCGTTTCCGCGGCGGCGCCGGTACCGGCAGGGGGCGTGGCGGCCCGGTCGCGCGTCAACTCGAGCCGGACGGCTCGCGCCGTGCCGAAACGGACCCATTCGTCGCCGTCGAGTTCGACAAACGCGACGCGACGGAGTGTGATCGCGTCGGGGTCGGACGCGTCGATGCTCGTGTTGTCGGCGTAGATGCGGTAGTTGCCGCCGAGCGTCATACCCCTCGGGCGGTGGAGCCGCTGCTCGATGAAGCGCGGGATGTCGGCGACGATGAGGGCGTTGAGGTTCCGGACCATACCGGGGATGACGTAGTTGATCGCGCCGAACGTGATCGACGCGGAGATGAGGCTGAGCACGACGGACGGGAGCAGCAGGCCGTGGATGTTGATACCGCCGCTGCGACACGCGACAAACTCATTGTCCGCGCTGAGCCGCCCGTAGGTCGACGTGGCGGCGAACATGACCGCAATCGGGAGCGTCAGCGCCCCCGCCACCGGCACGACGAGCAACATGAGCCGCATGAGCTGGTTCGGCGTCACGTCGCCGAGTTCGATCATGTGGACGACGCCGCCGCCGAGCCCGAACACGCCACCGATCGCGAGCGCGGCCAGGACGCATGTCTTGGTCATCTCCTTGAGGATGTAACGCTGAAGTGTCCAGTGGATACGCAACGTCACGCTCGCCTCCGGCGCCGCGACCGGCCGGGTTGCTCGTACTCGGGGTCCGTGCGCGCGGCGGCGCCGATCCGGTCGGCGGTTCCCGTACCGCCCCTCCGCCGGGCCGGATGGGCACGATCCATCGCTCGGAACCCGCAAGCCACGGCACACATGCGCTACCGCCACCCCCATCGCGCGCCGGGCGAGATGGTAGGCGGCGCGGCGCCGAATGCAACCCGCCGGGACCGCTCAGCGCGGCGTGGTGGTCGCGTGCGGCCGGCTCACAAGTAGCATCTTGATGTGCGCCATCCCGGCCCTGGCATCCTCGACAATGAGGTAGAGCGCCGGGACGCCGACCAGGGTCAGGACAGTGGAAAAGATGAGCCCGCCGGAGATCGATACGCCCATCGGAATGAGGAACTTGGCCTGAAACGACGTCTCCATGAGGAGCGGCGCGAGGCCGAGCACGGTCGTGAGGGAGGTAAGCAGGATCGGCCGCAGGCGGCCCTTGCCGCCTTGAATCACGGCATCGAAGACCGGTGCGCCGTCGGCGACGCGGCGGTTGATGAACGTGATGAGGATCATGGAGTCGTTGACGACGATGCCGGTGAGGGCGACGACGCCGATCATGGACACGATCGTGAGTGGATAGCCGAGGACAAAGTGTCCCGCGACGACGCCGATGAGTCCGAACGGGATCGCGACCATAACGATGACGGGCTGGACATAGCTTCGGAACAGGCCGGCGAGGATCACGTAGATAAGCAGGAGGACTGCGACGAAGCCTTGCTTGAGCGAGCCGAAGGCCTTGGCGTTTTCAAGCTTCTGGCCGCCGAACGCAAGGCGCACGCCGGGGTGAGCGCGTAGCACGTCGGGGAAGTCGTCGGCGAGCTTCGCGAGGACGCTGTCTGTGTTCGTGACTTTGTCGTCGACGTCGGCGAGCACGGTTACCGTTCGGCGCTGGTCGGTTCGCTTGATGGTGGCGTACCCGGTGCCCGCGCTGAGGCGAGCGACTTCGGCGAGCGGCACGAGCGTACCCGGGGACGCAGCGACGTACATGGATTCGAGATCGTAGATGTGTCGACGGCGGTCCGGGGGATAGCGGACCATGATTTTGACGTCTTCCCGGCCGCGCTGGACCTTGCGGGCTTCGAAGCCATAGAACGCGGCGCGGACCTGTGTCGCGAGCGACTGGGTGGTGAGGCCGAGGGCGCGGGCGGAATCGAGGAGCTCGACCCGGACCTCGGGGCGTCCGGCGTCGAAATCGTCGGTAATGTCGCTGACACCCTCGAAGTCGGCGAGGCGTCGCTTGAACCGATCCGCGACGGCGATGAGGTCGTCGATGCGGTCGCCGCTGATCTCCAGGTGGATCGGCATGCCGCCCGGTCCGCCCTGGATGCCGTTGAAGCGGAGGCGCTCGACGCGGGGGATCGCGGCCGTTTCGGTACGCAATTCGTTGATGATGTCATCGCTGCTTCGGTCGCGTTGGTCGGCCGGTGAGAGATCGAGGTAGACCTGCCCGACATGCGCAAGCTGCGCGAGCGGCGCACCGAAGTCATCCAACTGCAGGCCCGTGATGCTGTACACGGTCTCGACTTCGGGGAGCTTCATGGCGGCCCGCTCGACGGCGCGGACGGCGGCTTCGGTTCCGGCGGCGGGTGTGCCGATCGGCATCTTCAGGTTTGCGACGATGGTTTCGGAGTCCATCTGCTGGAGGAACATGCGCGGCACGTGTCCGCCCGCCACGAGACCACCGGCCGCCACGAGCAGCGCGACCAGGCACGCCATGGTGACGTACCGATACGCCGCGGCCGCGCGCAACACGCGCTCGTACCCGACCACGAGACCCCCGCGGAAGAGCAGGGTCCGTGCACGTCGGACCGCAGCGGCGACACCGGCGATCGCACCGTAGCGTGTGGGCCGGTCGCGTCGCGCGTCGGCCGACCCGCCCGCGCCACCGGCCTCCGGGACGGCGGGGCGTCTGCCTTCGGGTGGCGACGCGGATGCAGCGCCATCGGGCGGTGCATGGGGACGACGGATGCGCACGGATGCCAGCCCATGCGCGAGGTGCGACGGGAGGATGGTCAGGGCTTCGAACAACGACACGGTGAGCGCAACGCACACGATGACGGGCAGGACGCCGATCCAATCTCCGATACGACCCTCGATCTGCGTGAGGGGCGCGAACGCGACGATGGTCGTCGCGATCGTACAGACGACGGGCCAGGTCACGGCCTCGGCACCCTCCACGGCCGCAAGCCTCGGTTCCGCGCCGGCTTCGACGCGGGCGTAGACGTGCTCGGCCACGATGATGGCGTCGTCCACGAGCAGACCGAGTACAACGATGAGGCCGAACGCGGAAATCAGATTGAGCGTCTGACCGAGCGCGTGCATGACGACGAGCGCGCCGGCGACGGCGAGCACCAGACCCATCATGACCCAGAACGCGACGCGCCAATGCAAGAACATGAGAAGTGAAAGGAAGACGAGCACAAGCCCCCAGAGGCCGTTGCGCTGGAGCAGGTCGAGGCGCCCCGCGATAAACTTGGAGAGGTCGGCGTAGGCCTGCACGCGCGCGCCGGTGGGATAGGGGTCCGCGGCGGCGGTTCGGTAGATGTCCATGACGGGGTCGCGGCCCGCGAGGCTGTAGCGCAGGCGGTCGAACCACGGTCGCTCGAGCGGCGCACGTGTCTTGCCGGCGACGAGCGCGCGGACCGCGTCGGCGATCTGGATCGCGTCTTGATCCGCGGTCTTGTATACGGTGACGCCCGCCGACGGCGCGGCGAGGAACCGGCCGCTGATCTCGGCGTCCTCAAAACCGTCGACGATCGTGGCGACGTCCCGCACGCGGACAACACGCCCGGTCGCATCGCCCCGAACGATGATGTCGTAGAGCGCGTCGCCAAGGTCCTCTTCACCGAGCGTCCGGACGGCGACGTTGGCGGCGGTGGTTTTGATCTGCCCGCCCGGCAGGTCGAGGTTGCTCTCGGCGATCGCGTCGGCGACATCCATGAAAGACACGCCGTATTCGATGAGCTTTTCCGGGCGAATGTCGACGCTGATCTCGTCCTTTCGCGTGCCAAAGAGTGACACGGACGTGATGCCCGGGATCGCGAGGACGTCATCTCGGAGCCGTTCCGCGAGGGTCTTGAGCGTCCGGTCGTCCAAATCGCCGAACACGACGACGCTGATGACCGGCGCGCGAAGCTCAAACTTGGCGACGCGGGTTTCGAGGGCGTCCTCGGGGAAGTCGTCGGACGGTATGGCGTCAACGGCGGCCTTGATGTCGTCGACCGCGCGGTCCACCGCGTCGAACCCGCTGCGGAGCTCCACCATGATGCGGCTGCTGCCTTCGCCGATCGACGACTTGATCTTGTCGACGCCGTCGACGTCCTTGATTTGTTCCTCGATCTTGCGGGTGATGCCCTTCTCCACCTCGGCCGGCGTCGCACCGGGGTAGGACGTCGTGACCGCGATCAGGCTCGGTCGGGACTCGGGGAAGACCTCGCGCGTGAGCGTCAACCCGGAGTACAGCCCGGCCACGATGATCGCGAACATAAAGAGGTTGACCAACACGGGGTTGTCAACGCTGAACCGAGGCAGCGACGTCATCGCGGGGTTGCCTCGGCGGCGGGGCGGGCGTTTGTGAGCGCCCCGGCGGATGGGGCATGGTCGGCGTGCACGCGTACCGGGGAGCCGTCCAGGAGCCGGTCCAGGTGGGAGATGATGACGCGATCACCGCTTCTCACTTCGCCCGTCACGCGCATGCGGTCCAGGATGACGCCTTCGACGGTGACGCGCCGGCGCCGGGCCAGGCCGTTTTCGACGACCATGACGTAGCCGTTTCGGACCGCGCCGCGCGGCACGAGCAGCGCCGCGACATAGGCGGGGCCGTCCACGAGCGCGCGCACGAACGTTCCCGGCATGAGCGGCGCGGTGTCGGCTATCGTGCCGGGCGATGGACTGTCGACCGACCCGACGTGCGCGACATGCCGCGCGACACGTCCACCGCCGTCGGAAGCGACGCCGGGGTCCCCGGGTGGCAGTGAGATGTGCGTGGGGTTTTGTTTCGCCTCGCCGGGGATCGTGTGGGGCGCATCGCCGGGCATGGCCTTCGACACGACGCCGGAATCCTCCTGCGGCCGTTCCACGGGGGCCGGGTTCGACACAGCATCGGAGACCGCGTTCGGTGGCCGACGGGGGACCGTCATCGGGACGTCGATGTACACGGCGAAGGTTCTCGTGTCGACGTCGGCGATCGGGGCGATGCGCGCGACCCGCCCATGCCAGACGGCGCTGTCGTCGTGTTCGGTGGCCAACCGACAGCGGGCGCCGATGACGACGCCGCTCCGTACCGAGAGCGGCAGCCGGATCGGCACTTCGACGCTCGACGCGTCGACGATCGTGAGCAGGTGGGTTCCGGGCGCGACGCGATCACCCGCGTCAACGGCGATGTCGTGAATGGTCCCGGCAAACGGCGCGACGATCGTGCAGCGGCGGACCTGGAGGCGGGCGCGTGCGGCTTCGGCGTCGCGGCTGCGTTGGGAAGCCCTGGCCCGCTCGATCCGTGGCGCGATCGCGGCGAGGTCCTTTTCGTATGCCTGGAGCACGCGCAAGGCCTGCTCATACGCGAGCGTTGCGAAATCGTACTCCTTCTTGTGTGCCTGGTCGCGTTCGAAGAGGTCGCTCAGGCGTGCACGTTCGTCGGCGGCTACGCGGAGCTCGCGCCGGGCCGTCTGCATGAGGGTCTCCAGGCCCGCGCGCTCCGCGTTCAGGACGTCGATCTCGGCGGCATCCGCGGCGGCGAGTGCCTCCGCCTGCACGACGGCATACCGGTACTCGTCGTCGGCGAGCCGCAGGAGGACCTGCCCGTCGTGAACCTTTGACCCGGCCTCGATGTCCCCGACGCGCTCGGTGACGGTCGCCGCGACCTCGGCCGACAACGCGGCGGTCCGATCGGCGGCCGCGGTGCCGTAGCCGACGTACCGCTCGACCACGTCCTCGGCCCGGGGGACGACCGTGTCGACGAGCGGCGGGAGCGGGACCCGGTCACGGCGCGGCGGCTCGCTTCGAAGGGTATACAGCCAGTACGCGGCGCCCGTACCCGTGCCGAGCACGCCGACGATCAGGATGAGGGAGGTGACGAGCCTACGCATCGCTCACGCTGATTCCCCGGAGGCCTGGCCGCGCCTGGACCATACGCATCGTCATCGGCCGCTCGCCAAGCATGAAGGACGGTCGTGTCCAACTATAGCCGCACCACGCGTGTGCTTAAAGCCGTCGCGTTGCCCCCGGGCCGCACTGAGCCCGTGCGGCGTGGGTGTGTTGGTGTGTCGGAGAAGCCATTGTCCGAAGCGCGACCGTGCGGGCGCGGCGCTACGTGCATCGGTGAAGCCGTTCCCCATGGGCGGAGTTCGGATCCGGATGCGACGCCCCCGCGGCAAACCGCTACACTAGACGCCGCACGGCGAGCCGGTCGGCGGCTGCGTCGGAACACGGTCCGCCAGGAGCTGGCGCCCGGCGAGTGGGCGATGGACTTGGGCGGACCGCGCGCGCAGGTCGGGGCCGCACGTGCAGGCTGGGACGCATGTGAGGGTATGTATGAACTTGTGAAACGGTGGTGGTGGTGAATCGTCGCACGTGTGACCAACATGCCGATGCGGGCGCACGCATGAGCGCCGCCGAAGCCAAGGTCGCTGGCGCGGGTTTGGTCGCACGACTCGATCGCTTTGTCGCGGAGTTCGACGAGCGTTTCGGGGCGTTGCTAACACCGGACGCGGACGTGCCGGCGGAGCTGCTGGCCGCGATCCGGTACTCGGCCCTGGCGCCCGGCAAACGGCTGCGACCGTACCTCGTGTCGCGGTGCTGCACGCTCGCGGGCGGTGATGTCGCGGACGCGTGGGTCGTCGGCGCGGCCGTCGAGTGCATACACGCGTTCAGCCTGATCCACGACGATCTTCCGGCGATGGACGACGACGATATGCGCCGCGGCTTGCCGGCGTGCCACAAGCGGTTTTCGGAGGCGACGGCGATCCTGGCCGGCGACGCGCTCGTCGTGTTGGCGTTCGAGCTGCTGGCGAAGCGCTGTGCCGAGGCGGGTAACGCGGCGGGTGCGGCGCCCGGGATCCGGGGTGCGGACGACACGTGTCGGATGGTTCGGGTGCTCGCGGAGGCGGCGGGGTGGACCGGGATGATCGGCGGGCAGTCGGCCGACATGCTCGGCGAGCGACAACCGCCGAACGAAGCACGCACGGAATACATCCATACGCGGAAGACGGCCCGGCTGTTTGAGGCGTCGTGCCGGCTCGGGGCGATCACGGGCGGTGGGTCGGCCGACGTGGTCGGCGCGTGCGCCGGCTACGGGGCACTCATCGGCCTCGCATTCCAGATTGCCGACGACCTGTCCGACGCGAGGCCCGAAGGCACCGCGTCGGATCCAATCGAGGGATGTGTCGACCGGCGCGCCGACGCAAGCAAACAAACGTACGCCCGGTGCGTAGGTATAGAGGAGAGCCGGCGGATCGCACGGACGTACGCGGAACGTGCGGTCGCGATGCTCGATCGGTTCGGTCGAGGCGCCGACGACCTGCGTGCGCTCGCGTGGTATATCATTGATCGAGATTTTTGAAAACTCCCGAGGTGACGCGGCGTGGCGCGGTCTGTAGGATTCGACCGGCTGTTGCGGGCGGATGGGCTCAAGACCGCCGGTGTGGTAGACCGAAATGAGTAAGCGATGACGCTGCTTGAAAGGATCAACGGTCCGGCGGATGTCCGCGCGCTGCCGGTCGGTGGGCTCCCGGATCTCGCCGACGAAATCCGCGATCGGATCATCGACGTGGTGGGCAAGGGCGGCGGGCATCTCGCGAGCAACCTCGGCGTCACGGAGCTGACGATCGCGCTGCACCGCGTGTTCGACTTCTCCAACGACCGCTTGCTCTGGGACGTCGGGCACCAGTGCTACCCGCACAAGCTGATTACGGGCCGCAACGACGTGTTCGAGACGCTCCGCCGCGCCGGCGGCATGAGCGGGTTCCCGTGTGCGGCCGAATGTGATTACGACCTCTTTGACGTCGGACACGCCGGCACGTCGATCCCCACGGCGGTCGGCATGGCCCGTGCAGATCAACTCCTGGGCCGGCGGTGCCACACGGTCGCCCTTGTCGGCGACGCGAGCATCGTCAACGGCGTGGCGATGGAGGGGTTGAACCAGGCGGGTACGCTCCGGCGCCAGTTCCTCGTCGTGCTCAATGACAACGAGTGGGGCATATCACCGACGCAAGGCGCGATGGCCGACTACCTGGCCAAGTTCCGCGTCAGCGACTGGTATGAGGAGATCAAGGCGCGTACGAAGAAGCTGCTGCCAAGGCTGCCGCTTGTCGGCAAACCGGTGTTCGACATGCTCGCCCATCTCAAGGAGGGCATCAAAGCAACCGTGTCGCCGGGCCAGATCTTCGAGGCGCTGGGCCTGCAGTATGTCGGGCCGGTCGACGGGCACGACATCAGACACCTCATCGACATCCTCCGGATCGTAAAGCGCGCGAGCCACCCCGTGCTGTTGCACGTGCACACGGTCAAGGGCAACGGCTGCGCGTGGGCGCGCGCCGCTCCGGGTGCATTCCACAGCCCGCGCCCGTTCGTGGTCGAGGCAGGCAAGGTCACGGTGAAGCGCGGCACCGGCAAGAGCTGGACGCGTGCGTTCGTGGACGGGCTGATCGACCTGGCCGAGCAGAATGACAAGGTCTATGCGCTCACGGCGGGCATGCCGGACGGCACCGGGCTCAATGTGTTCATGGACCGCTTTCCCGAGAGATGTCGCGACGTGGGCATCGCGGAGAGCTGCACGGTGGACATGGCCGCAGGCATGGCGAAGGCGGGGTTGCGGCCGGTCGTAGCGGTGTATTCCACGTTCCTGCAACGGGCGTTTGACCAGGTGTTTCAGGAGGTCGTGCTGCAGGGGCTTCCGGTCATGTTCTGCTTGGATCGCGCCGGCCTCGTCGGTGGCGATGGTGCGGTGCATCACGGGTTCCTCGACGTGACCTACCTGCGCGGATTCCCGGGCATGGTGCTCATGGCGCCGATGGACGAGCCGGAGCTGCGCGCGGCGATGCGGCTCGGCCTGACGCTGCCGCAGCCGTGCGCGATTCGCTATCCGCGTGACAGCGTCCCGCCGCCTGCGCCGGCGTGTCCGGCGTTTGAGGTCGGGCGGTCCCGCGCGCTGCGGCGCGGTGACGCGGCCACGCTGCTGTGTTATGGCGCGGCGTGCGGTTATGGGCTCGCGGCGGCCGAAATGCTCGCAGAGTCGGGTATCGATGTCTCCGTGATCAATGCCCGGTTCGCCAGGCCGATCGACCGCGACATGGTCGCGTCGGCGTTTCGCGACGGCACGCCGGTGTTGACGGTCGAAGACCACTCCGTCGCGGGTGGCTTCGGTTCGGCCGTGGTGGAAACGGCCCACGACATCGGCGTAGCGACGGTGTCGTGCATGCGACTCGGGATTCCCGCCGATCGGTTCATCGCGCATGGGTCGCGCCCCGGGCAACTCGCGGAGTGCGGCATCGATGCGACGGGGATCGCGGCGGCGGTTCAACGCGTTCTGCGTCGTGGCGATGCAACCGACGTCACAGCACGTCCCGGGCGTGTGTTGGTGGAGGCCTCAGCACGACGGGGACGACGTGCGCCCCGGGTGCCGATCGCGCCGGCGTGACGCCGCCCGATCACGGCCGCTCGTAACACAGATCGAGCGTGTCGACAGCACCGCGTGCCCGCCCTCGATGCTGCGACAGTGTAGGTCCTTACGCGCGGCGCTGGTGCCACGCTGCGGTGTGGACGCGGCCGGGTCCGGCGGCGCCGACGTGTCACGGGTTTGAGCACGTTGACGGCATCGCGCCGCCGCGTGAACTCGGGAGACGGATCCGTTGCCGACGTCGGTATCTGGTCGCCGTGTTTTCCTGTTGGGCAATCCCGATAAGCCCGACGCGAGCGCCGCCCTCGACGACCTCGCGGCGTTTGCGGGAGCGCGGTGCGACGTGGTCGGCGTGGCGCGGGGGCTTGACGGGCGCGCGGCCGTCGACGCCGGCGCCGAACGCATCGTCGTGATCGGCGGCGACGGCACACTGATCGGTGTGGCGCGGTCCCTCGGCTCGCGGCAGGTTCCGCTCATCGGGGTCAACGTCGGCAAGCTCGGGTTCCTGATTGAGTTTACGGTCGATGAGCTCAAGGCCCATTTCGAGCGGGTCGTCGGTGACGATGCGCTCGTGCGGCCCAGGACGGTGCTGCGCGTGCAGGTGCAAAACGGCGCGTCCCGCCGCGAGCAGCCAGCCGTCAACGACTGCGTCATCCAGGCCGGGGCGCCGTTTCGGATCATCAACCTGGGCATTTCGATTGACGGCCACCACCTCACCGACCTGGGCGGAGACGGGCTCATCGTCTGCACGCCGAGCGGTTCGACGGCCCACAACCTGTCGTCCGGCGGCCCGATCATGCAGGCCGACGTCGATGCCATCGGTTTGACACCACTCGGCGCCCACTCGCTCACGCACAAGCCCCTGGTCATCGAGCGCGACGCCGTCATCGAGATCGTCGCGCGGCGCGTGAACGAGGGCACGACGGCCATCATCGACGGACAGGTGTCCTGCCCGTTGCGGCAGGGGGACACCGTCACGGTCCGTCGTTTTGCGTCGGACGTGCACATCGTCCGCAACCCACTGTATCCCCGGTGGCACAAGCTCGTGACGAAACTCCACTGGGGCCGTCAACCCGACTATGCATAGCGGCCCGTTGAAAAGCGTAAGGCCACCCCGATGCACCAAGAGCCGCTCGACCGGACCGTGGCGGAAGAACTGCAGCCGACGAAAACATGAGATCGTCAAGGAATGAACGTGACCGTACTCATCGTAACGGCGAAGCTGGCTCGGCATCCCCACATTCCATCCCACACTATGTCCGTCCCCCACCCTTCGCTGAAGGCGAAGGATGGGGGACCCGCGCGTCGTGTCCGCGCTGGGTGGGCGTTGTGCGCCGGATATGACGGTACAGCGCGAACAGCTCCTTGAACGCACGGAGGATAACCCGAAGGTTCGCGCCGGTCTGCGTACCGGCCGTACGGGGATAGTGATGGACGCCGATCTGCCCGACGCGGTATCCGAGCCGCACGGCCTTGGCGAGCATCTCCGCGTCAATGAGCGCCCCCATGGACCGTAGCTCGATCCGTTCGAGAAACGCCCGCGGGTAGATCTTAAACGCACAGTCGATGTCCCGGATCCGCATGCGGAACAAGACGCACACGAGCAACCCCCAGCAGGCCGCATTGAACTTGCGCGACAGCGTGTCTTGGCGATCGATGCGGTACGCGCTGACGATGTCGCATGTGTCCAACATCGCCAGGGCGTTTTCGAGTTCGTCGAAATCAAACTGTCCGTCGCCGTCGGTATAGAACACGTAGTCCTTCGTCGCGTCCCGGAATCCACGCTGCAGCGCCCCGCCGTAACCCAGGTTCGGGTTGTTGTGCGCGGCCCGGACGCGGTCGTGCTCCGCGGCGAGTCGATCCGCGATGTCGCCGGTGCGGTCGCGGCTGCCGTCGTTGACGATGATGACTTCGTAGTCGTCGACGCGCCCCGTGTCGAGCAGCCGTCCACACGCCGCAAGCGCCGCGCGCGTGGTCCGCTCTACGTTCGCCTCCTCGTTATAACACGGGAAGAACACCGTGAGGCTCACCGGCCGTAGACCGTGCGTTTGTCCGGCCTCGTCTGTTATCGTGTCCGATTCCGTGTGCGACATGTGCCGGCTACTTCCCCGCCGGCGCTTTGACGAACCGCGCCATCGCCCAATCAGCATGGTCGAAGCGGTTGCCGTCGGCCGTCTCGTCGGCGATGAGCGTGATGCGTTTGGCGTCGCCGAGCTCGATGCGGACGTCGACCGGGGCGTCGTCGCCTCGCAACACGGGGCTCGTGTATACGTTCCGGCCGTCCAGTTCGACCGACAACACGATGCTCCCCCGATCCTCGGACCCCCGGTCGAGGCCCGCGACTGCATCGAAACGCGCATAGCCGTCGGGAATGTCATACTCGATTCGCGATGTCGCGTGCGTGCCCAACCCGCGGAGGTACACCTTGCCGCCGAGCATGAGCGGCCCGCCGCCTACCGCGTGGTCGAGCGAAAAGTCTCCCCAACCCTGCGTCACGGCAACCGGCGTGAGCAAACTGAGATACACGATGCCATGCTGATCGGGAACCCGGCGCGTCGTCGCGGGCACTTCGCCTTCGTCGCGGACACGGAAGATCAGGTACGGCGCGTGGCGGCAGTCTTCGTACGACGCCGACGGGTAGATGAGTTCCGCGAAATCCGTTGCGCGGGCGAGCTTCGCCGAGAGTGACTTGTGGTCGCGGTCGGTGATCACGAACCGCGCGCCGAACCGGTCCCGGATATCCTCGAGCTTGACCGGAACCCTTCGCGTGGCCGTGGTGCCGTCTTCGCGGCGCTCGGAGACATCGATCATGGACGGCACTTGCCCGCGGCTGATCTTGACATAGCGATCCCACAGCTCCGGGTCGCGGTGGTGCGTGAACTCCGGGTCGAGCCCGACGATGTAGTGGTTATACGAATTGTAATAGAAGTACACGGGGAAGATGTCCCAGTCGTCCGTGAACACCACGTCACCCGGCTCGGAATACGCCTTGAGAAACGCCATCGCTGCCCGAATCTTCGGGAGATCGTACTGACACTTGATGTCGCTCTGCCGGTCCGCGAGCGGCTTGGCCCCGATCAAACACATGACCGACACCACGGCGAGCCCGGACGACAGCGTCGCCAGGGTGCGGCCGACCACCATGGCCCCGCTTGGCCCCGTAGGAGCGGGCGTACCCGCCGCATCGCCGCCGCGTCGCTGCCGGCCACGCCTCACCGCCGCGACAACGACCGCACCACCGGCCGCGATCCCGGCCACACCACACAACGACAGCAACCCGACGCCGGCGCCGCTAGACGCCAAGAGCTTGACAGGAACGTCGCCGTCCGCGTCGAACACCCATCTGAACAGCACGCCCACGACGACCGCGAACAGCGCCAGGGTCACCGGGACCACGGCCATGTCCAACACAATGCGCACACCGCCGCCACGGACGCCGACATCGCGCAGCCACACGCGACCGATCGGCACGGCCATATACAATGTCGCGACCAGCACCCACGTCGCCCACTCGACCGCGAACCGGTCGACCTGCCAGTGTGTACGCATCGCGAGCACAACCACCGCGCCGAGGACGCCGCATGCCACGCCCGCCTGCACGCCGGTCACCAGGGGCGTTGTTTCGCCGCGCTCCGCCGGATCGAACCAGCCGGCGAGCCGTACGATGATCGGCCGCGACATCATCGCCGCACTCAGCAAACAGAACGCGGGCCAGTATTCGATAAACCGCCGCGCCTTCAGCGTCATCGCAAGAAACACGAAGCTCGTCAGCAGGACGGAAAGCTCCTTGCCGCTGAGCCGCGGCCCCAGGCGCATGCGCAGCGCCAGTGCCGTGCCCCAGATCGCCAGCAGGGGCCACGACATCTGCACGAAAAACCATGCCGGGGAATACGACTGCCACTCCTGACCCACCGATATCGTCGGCGCGAGGCCCGTCCCGAAGATCTGGAGCCACAGGAACCGAAACACGCCCGAATACGGATACGTCAAGATGCCGAGCCACCAGCCGCCGGCCGCGAACAGAAACAGCTTCCATTCGATCGATCGATCGTCCCGCGGGCCGACCAGCCGCGACGCGATGTACATCGCCACGAGCACGACCGAATACGGCACCGCCCCAAGGTACAGGTGGTTGAACGCCGCGACCGCAAGCCCGGTCAGGACATACCGGCCCCGAAACATGAGCAGCAGGATGAGCAACATGAAACAAAGCGACGGGCTGATCGCGCGGACGAACGCGTGCCGGCCGAAGAACTGCGACGGCATCACCAGCAGCGCGATGAGCCACACCCATCGCCACCGTACCCCCTCGCTCATCAGCAACAGGTGGAACAGTGACAACGACAGCCCGAAGAACGTGCAGATCGCCCACCGCCCACCTGGCAGGTACTCGCCGGTCGTCGCCTTCGCCGCGAGGACGAACGGCATTAGCAACGCGTGAAAGCCGTAATGGTGGCTCACGAACGCGTCACCGGCATCCGTAAACCAACAGAACCGGAGCCACGGGAACGTGTCGACGAGCCCGAGCTCCGGGATCAGCGCCGCCATCTTGACGTGGTAAAACGAGTCGTGGCCCGGCGCGCCGGGGTCGCGCCCCGAGCGGGGGTCGGCGTACATGAACGCCATAACCGCCACACCCAACGCGAACACCGCCGCCAGCTCGACCGCATGCGCCGCCGTCCAGAGGCGCACCGGACCACGCGCCGGCGCCGTCAAGCTCGGCGCCTCCGGGGCGACACCCGACGTCGGTGCGTGGGTCTCGCCGCTCATGGTCGGATCGATGCCTGTCCGTATCCCATACCCGTGTCAACCGCTTTCGGCTGGACGCACATCAATCCCGCACGTGCGGCATTGCCCTGCGACGCGCGCGGAACGCCGCCTTGCCGCGCCCCTGCCTACCCCGCGGCATGTCGACCGCGGCACTGCCGTCCCGACGCAACCCTACTCACACCACGGTGACATGCCAACCACCGCCCCACCACCCCGCCGCGATACGGCGCAATGACTACCCGACGGTCACCGCGCCTCGGCAAGCCCTGCGGAGCGCAGGGAGGCATGCACCCCATAGCGCCTCATTATTGAGCACTAACCGTGCCAGCATGCCTCGATAGCACACCGAACGAGTGATCCGGCGAATCGGCGCGCCCGCCCGTGCCAAAAGTCGCGCGGAACGTCACGAGCCGCCACGACGCATCACCGTTTGTGACGCGGCGCTACACATCGCGCCGCGCAGCGCCGCCGTGTACCCCCCGGGGCCACAGCGCAGCAACACGCATCGCAGCCTCGTGTTGGGTGGGCTGCCGGAGCCCGGGGCGAATCGCCCAATCTGCGTGTGGGTACACATTCGGCGCTTGGCGTCGTCCCCCGTCCGGCCGTGCGATCGGCGTCCCTCCCAATCGCCGCCGCACCGGCCTTGACGTGGGGTCGAGAAACCGTCACACTCTGCGCCGCGATGATTCGGTGCCGAGGCGGTCGAGCCATCTCGGACAACCCCGCGCAGCACGCTCGCCCGCTCGGGTGGGCGTGTCCGTGACCCTGGAGCGACGAACGTGTACGCGATAATCAGTGACGGTGGACACCAGTCCCGGGTTGAAGAGGGGCTGATGTTCGACGTGGAACGCAAGGATCTGCCCGACGGCACGACCACGGTCGAGTTCGACCGCGTGCTCGCCGTCGGCGACGTCGACGGCGGCCCGAAGATCGGCCGACCGACCGTCGACGGCGCCAAGGTCATTGCGTCGGTCATCGACGAGATCAAGGGCGACAAGATCGTCGTTCAGAAGTTCCGCCGCCGCAAAGGCTACGCCGTCAAGCAGGGCCACCGTCAACGCTACCTGCGCGTCCGGGTTGACAAAATCGACGTATAGCAGCCCGCTGAAAACGTCTCTCGGACCGACTTGCTACTCCGTCAAACGCCGCTGGTAGGCCCAATACGACCCACCCGGAACTCGGTCCCGCGGAACTGCTCTGGGTCTCAACGGACTGACAGGCCGCATCGCGCGTTCCGTGCCACTTGCACCAGGCGTTCCCGTGCCCCGGCCGCGCGGTATGCTCACCCATGACCGCCGGCGGTCGGTTCGCGCCCGGCACACCGACGTCGGCCTACTTCCGCGCGTTCCGACCCGCCGCCGCGTAGAGCAGCACGTTCGCGGCGATCGACCGCGCGTCGTGTGGCACATACCCCACACAGTCGGCGCACGGGTGCCCGGTGAGGCCACAGTGCACGTCATACGGTGAATAGATCAACACCCACCGCCCGTTGCGCCGGATCCCGTAGAGCATCGGCCGATCCATCCGCGCGGCCGACGCGCCGTCGGTTGTATGCTTGAACCGCGGCGCGCGCAAGCTGCCGGCCATCGCGCCGAGCGATGTCCCGGTCATGATCGGATCGTCTTGCCCGATCAGCTCCCACGCGTCCGGGCCGAAGAGGCCGGCGGCGAACGCCCGAAACGGACCGTCGAACGCCTTCCGCCCGCAGCACGCTGACGCGAACAACGTCCCGCCGGCGCTCAGATAGCTCTTGAGCTCGATCCGCCGGTCGGGTCGCAGCGGCTCGAACCGGTGGCCCGTGAGCCAGACGATGTCCACATCCGCGCGCCGCACGCCGTCCGCCGTGACGGCCGGCGCTTCATCGACCCCCAACCCGATCCTCGCCGCCAACCGCATCGACAGGTGCCGCAGCGCGTCGGGGTCGGTTAGCCAGTCCCGTTTGTGGCGCAGGCGCGCGACGCGGACGCGGCGCGTGGGCGGCGTGTCGGGCCGGTCGAAATACGGGCTCAACCGGCCCCGCAGTGGGACATCGTGCGTCGCATAATGCAGGATGTTGCCGCCCAATCGAAACAGCCGCGTCTGCTTGTCATGCAGGTCCTGATGCCACGCGCAGCATGCCGCATTCCCCAGGACGAACACCCGCGTCCGGCAGCCGTCTGAAAGACCGATAACGTCGGCGCCGGGTTTCACCGCGTCCGGTCGCGACCATATCCAATGCTCGTCGGGCACGACGCGCGCCTCAAGGTTGGGAAACAGCGACTCGAACATCGAAAGGCTCTCGTTCGTAAACGTCGGTTTCGAACAGCACGCCACGGCCAGGATCGTGCCGCCGGACCACACGTACGACGTAAGCGTTTCCCGTTCGGCGTCGCCGAGCCTCGGCGGTGCATGCCCGGTGATCAGGAGCACCGGCGCGTCATACACGTCATCCCCGTCGAGCCCGACGCGCTGCCAAGACACGGCCCGGCCGAATCGATCGCCGTACCAACGCGCCAAATGCGCCGCGTCCAGGGGGTCGTTGTTCCCATCCTGCGCGCCGCCGTAACGTAACTTGTTGACCAATACCGGATCGCGACCGGTCACGAGCGCGAGCACGCCGAAGCATGTATCCGCCACACCGCCCCACGACCCGTCGTCGCGCTGCGTGCCGATCAGTCGCGAGGCGACGTCGCCAAACCACGCCCGGCCGCCGAAACGCTTCAACCCGGACGACGCACCCGCCCGGCACACGCTGTACATCGCATCGGTGCGCGACACCCACCGCCATGGGGCCGGCGTCCGCACGTCACCAGGCTTGTCGTCTTTGCCATACCCGAACGCTGCGGCATGCTGCGGCGCAGTGGCCCGCGCCGATGCTGTCTCGGGCGCCGACGCTGTATCACGCACGCGCGGGGCATCGTGCGCCTCGGCGTCACCATGCGGAGCCGCGCCGGGGGCCGCGGCGTCACGATCCGCCGTCGGCCAGGCGCCCGCGCGAAAGTGCGCATCCAGCCAGTCCCGCCCCCGGGTCAACGCCCTGCGAATCGGCCGGGATGTCTCCACGTCCACACCGCATCGACCCTTGAACCGTCCGTTGAACGGCAGCTCCGCCTGCAGGTACAGCCGGTCATAGATCAATTGAAGTGACGCGAGCCCCGCCGCGGTCATCGCAACCGCCGACGCCGACCGCCCCTCACCGCCCGCATCGACACCCGAACCACCGCCCGCGTCGACACCCGCCGCGCCGAACCCCCAGCCGCCGTCCGCGTTCTGTCCGGACAGCCATGCCCGTTCCGCGCGGCGCCACACGCTCGCGCTCACCGTCACGCCCACCCGCGCCGCCCCATCGAGTGCGACAAGGGCTGCCTGCGTATCGGCGTGGTTAAGCCGCGGCGTATCCGCCGCCGCGCGGGCCAGTCCACCATGACCCCACGCACCGCCCGCATCCTGACGCAACGTCAGCGCGTGCACCTCCTCCGCGATCCGCGATTTGAAATACACCGGGTCCACCGCGCACATCGCCGACAGCGCGAGCGCCCGCGTCCGCACCGTCGCCGTCGGCATCGGATTTGTGAGCAGCCGCAACGATCTGTTGATCCGTCGGCCCGGCGCCATCGCCCCGGCCGAGCGAATCGTTAGCAGACACAGCGGCGTCAACGCGCCCGGCTGGACCCGATCGAACGCGGCATCGCGCCATAAGCCGTCCCGTCCCTGTTGCGCAAGAATGAACGCAACGGCCTTGTCGATCGCAGCGTCGACGCGCCCGGCGTCGATGGCCCTCGGCACAGTTGTATCGTCTGCCCCATCCGTCGCGCCAGGCGTTGCCCCGGCGTCCGCGGTGTGCGGTGGAACGCCGGCACCGCGTGCTGGCTCAAGACGCGCCGGCGCCGCCACCGCGATCGCGGCGCAGTCGGCGCCCGGTGGCGCGAGCGATATGCAGAGCCCTACCCAGAATCCCACGGACGCACCCACCTCCTTGCACCATCGCAGTCAGCCTCTGTAGCTCGTCCAACCGTACGCACGAACACGCAGGCCCGCACCCACGCCGAGAAACGGAGGTTGCCGCGGAGGGTCCGATAGTTTACCACGGGTGGACGAGACCGGAACCGGCTCACGGTCGGACCCACGCGGTCGATAGCGGCACTGACGCACAGACAAGGGAGTATTCGTTCATGACGAAACCGGCGCAAACGCTGCGGATCCACACGGTGCATCGCGGCGATGGTGCATGCCTGAGGTCCGTCGCGCAGTATGTCTGGCCCTTGGCACTCGCCGTCGTCCCGGCTTCGCGCGCGTGCGCCCCGGACCACGCCAGCCGCCCCACCCCCGCCGCCGAACCAGCCCGCGCAACGCACGACACGATCGCGGTCGACACCGCCACCGGTGCCGCCGGGGAGCACACCACGCCGCCGCATCGATCGCGCGTGCGGCGCCACGCCGCGCCTAAGCCGCTGCCGCCGGGCGCCGTCACACATGACTGGGCGGCGTTCCTCGGACCGACACACAACGCCGTATCCAGCGAAACGCACCTGCTGAGGGACTGGCCCGACACCGGCCCGACGCTGCTCTGGGAGATGCACGCCGGCACCGGCTACGCCTCGCCGGCCGTAGTCGGCGATCGGCTCGTGTATTTCCACCGCATCGGCGACGTCGAAACCATCGAATGCCTCCACCCCGAAACCGGTGAGTACTACTGGTCCTACAGCTATCCGGCGACGTACAAGGACCGCTATGGCTTCAACAACGGCCCCCGCAGCAGCCCGGTGATCGCACACGACCTGGTCTTCACGCACGGCGCCGCCGGTGTCATGCACGCGGTCGACCTGCGCACCGGCAACGTCGTCTGGCGGCGGGACCTTTCGGCCGAGTTCAACGTCCCGCAGAACTACTTCGGCGTCGGGTCCACGCCGCTCGTCCACGGCCGACTTGTCATTATCAACGTCGGCGGACGCCGCGGCGACGACGACAACGCACAACCCTACCCCTGCGTCGTGGCCCTCGACACGCGAACCGGCAAAACCGTCTGGGCCGGCGGCGACCAATGGGGCGCCAGCTACGCGTCACCGGTTCCCGCCACCATCCATGGCGAAGACCGCATCATCGTGCTCGCCGGCGGCGACAGCAGGCCGCCGACCGGTGGCCTCCTGTCGCTCGACCCGGGAACGGGACACATCGACTGGCGGTTCCCGTTCCGCAGCCGCAAATATGAATCCGTCAACGCCGCCACACCGGTCGTCGTTGGGCACCAGGTGTTCGTGTCGAGTGCGTACCGCACCGGCGGCTCCCTCATCGACATCCGCCCGGACGGAACCCATGCGATCGCCTGGAACACCAACGCCCTCCGCTGCCACTTCGGCACGCCGGTTCACCACGACG
>JBHHVO010000010.1:0-21241 GCA_046754365.1 Phycisphaerae bacterium
GAGCCCGCGACGCTGGCCCTGCTGGGCGTGGCCGGTCTCGCCATGTTGCGCCGCCGGCGCTAGACGCGACACGGACGGCTCGGCGCAAAGGCCGGGCGACACCGGTCAGGCCGACCGCACCGCGTCGGCAACACGTAAGACACGATCCAAGAGCCCGGCGAACCGATCCAGCGGGTATACGGTGGCCGGGTCGCTTTTTGCGCTGTCAGGATCGTCGTGCACTTCCATAAACAGCGCGTCCGCACCGGCGGCGATGCCCGCCGCCGCAAGCGGGCCGACAAACTCACGCCGGCCACCGCTCTGTGTACCGCCGCCGCCAGGTAACTGACAACTGTGCGTCGCATCGAACACGACAGGCGCGAGTGCGCGCATCTGTTCGATCGCGGTCATATCGTTCACGAGGCGGTGGTATCCGAAAAACGTGCCACGCTCCGTCAGAAGCATGTGTCGACAGCCGGATTCCGCCAGCTTAGCCGCGACGTTGCCCATCTCGGCCGGCGCCATGAACTGCCCCTTCTTGACGTTGATGCATCGACGCGTACGCGCCGCCGCCACGAGCAGGTCGGTCTGCCGGCACAAGAACGCGGGGATCTGGATGCAGTCGACGACCTCGCCCGCCGGCGCCGCGTGGGCGGGTTCGTGTATGTCGGACAGCACGGGCACACCGACGCCCGACCGGACCTTCGCGAGCGTCTCGAGCCCTTCGTGCAGGCCCGGCCCGCGAAAACTCCGGAGGCTGGACCGGTTGGCCTTGTCGAAGCTCGCCTTGAACACAAGCGGCGCATGACGCGCTTCGCAAACCCGTCGGAGCGCCTCGGCGATCCGCAACGTGTGATCCAACGATTCGATGACGCACGGCCCCGCGATCACCGCGAGCGGTTCGCCGCGGCCGATCCGCACGCCGCCGATCTCCGCGAGTGCGCAATGCATGCGATATCTCGCCTCGTACGCCGCGTGCCGGAGACACACGGCCATCCATCAGTTAAACGCCTGCGAGACGCGGCCGAACACTGCCGGGAAACCACGGGACGCTGCACGGCGTACGGCGCGACACAAACGCTTGTACCACGTGTCGGCGTACGCTATGGCGACGCCCCCGATGCGTCAATCGGTCACACCGCCGGCCAAGTCACCGGGTGGCCAAGACCCGGTGTGACGGGCAAGACGCCCCAGCGCGCCCGGCGTTGCGGAACGGGCTCGCACGGCGTCGCCGCGGCACCCACCCGTCAATACCCAGCGGCGCCGCCGTCGGGCAGACGCCGGTCCACGCCGGCCTCGATATCACCGCCCGGCAGGATCGCGATCCCCATCGCACTGCCTTGCGTCCCGCGGCGGATGCGGATCTTGTGGCCCAGCGCCTCGAGCAGGCTTCGCGTATCCGGTGAGAAGCACGAGCGTTCCGCGACGACGGTGTCGGGCAGCCACTGGTGGTGAAACCGCGGCAGATCGATCGCGCCTTGGATCGGCATGCCGTGATCGACGAAGTTGACGATGACCTCGAGCACGGTGTTGATGATCGTCCGTCCGCCGGGGCTACCGATAATCAAGACCGGCCGACCGTCGCGCGTCACGATGGTCGGCGTCATGCTCGACAGCA
The DNA here is from genome assembly GCA_046754365.1 of Phycisphaerae bacterium. Taxonomy (GTDB): domain Bacteria; phylum Planctomycetota; class Phycisphaerae; order UBA1845; family UBA1845; genus JBHHVO01. The sequence goes on from JBHHVO010000010.1 coordinate 1,598, forward strand.
TGCGCTTGCCCGGGGCGACCAGGTTCGGCGACGTGCCGATCAGGCCCCCATCCGTGGTCATGCCGGCCTTGGGGTTGAAGTCGCCCATCTCGTTGTTCAGAAGGAAACCCGCCCCCGGCACGATGATCCTCGATCCGTACGACTGCTCGAGCGTGGTGGTGAGCGACACGGCCATGCGATGCCTGTCAACGACGCACAGGTGTGTTGTCTCGTCGCTCTCGTGCGGCCAGTCGAAGCGGCGACGGTCCGATGTTGACGCCCGGTCGGGCCGGATCGTCCGGCGCAGCTCGGCCGCATACGCCGCCGACATCAAGCGGTCGACGGGCACTGTCACGAAATCCGTATCACCGAGGTACCGGGCGCGATCGGCGTACGCGCGCCGCATCGCCTCGATGAGCCAGTGCGTCTCGGCGGCCGATCGCAGGCCGAGACTCGCGAGATCAACACCGTCCAGGATGTTGAGCATCTCGACGAGCGCGACGCCGCCGGAGCTTGGCGGTGGGATCGAGATGATGTCGTAGCCGCGATACGTTCCGCGCACCGGCTCGCGCTCGACCGGCTCGTAGGCACGCAGGTCATCGAGCGTAATGACGCCGCCGCCTCGCTGCATCTCTTCGACGATGAGTTTCGCGGTCCGACCCAGGTAGAAGCCGTCGCGTCCGAGGTCCCGGATGAGCGCAAGCGTGTCCGCGAGCGCCGGCTGAGCCAGGCGATCGCCCTGCCGCAGCGGTTGGCCGTCCCGCGTGAACTGCGCGAGCGTGGCCGGGTGTCTGCGGAACACCGGGATCATCGCCTCGAGCGACGTCGCAAGGCCGGCACTGACGGGGAAGCCCTTCCTCGCCAGCCGGACGGCGGGATCGACGAGTCGCCGCCAGGGCACGTGTCCCAGCCGGCGGTGCAACGCGTGCAGCCCCGCGACCGTGCCGGGCACGCCGACGGAGAGGTGGCTCCAGTGGTGCCGGTTGGGATCGTATGCACCGTCCTTGCCGAGAAACATATCCGACCGCGACGCCGACGGTGCCTTCTCGCGGAAGTCAAATGTCGTGGCCGGGCGGTCAGGTTGGAACACAACCGCAAAACCGCCTCCCCCGATGTTGCCGGCCGATGGATGCGTGACCGCGAGCGCAAACGCCGTGGCCACGGCGGCGTCCACCGCGTTGCCACCGTGTTCGAGGATCTCGGCACCGACCCGGGACGCGATCCGCGATTGACTCACAACCGCGGCCGTCGAGAAGCGCGTCGGTGCCACCGCGGCGTCCGGGACACCGCCGCAGAGCAGCAGACCGACCCAAACACCGGTGATCGTCATGGGTGGACTCCACAGCGCGCGGGCGGTCTGCGCACAGCGTGTGACCGACCGGCCCGACAGGGCGAAGACGTCGTACGTTCGTAGCGCAGGCATCTTGCCTGCACGGAACTCGCGGGTCGCGCAGGCTGGAAGCCCGCACGAGAAGGAACTCCGCTCCGTGGTCCTAGTCGGCCAGATGCTCCGCCAGGGCCGGGACCCTAAGGACCTCATCGGTCGGGACCATGGTGATGACGTCCCACGGGCAGACCTGCGCGCAGAGCTTGCAGCCGATGCAGACCTTCAGGTCGATCGTGCAGATGCCCATGGCATAGCCCGGGTGGGCCGGGTCGGCGATCTTGTCGATGCAGTCGACGGGACAGACCGTGACGCAGGCGTCACAGCCGGTGCACAAGTCCTCGTCGAGAACCGCGAGTTGTTTCGGGAGTTTCTTCTTCTTCGCCATGACGGCCGGCCAAATCCGCGAAGCGTACGCGCCTGGTCCCCCGGGCCACGAGGGCGCCGCGCGATCCGGGACGACGGCCCGGATGGGGTACCCACAAACCAATGCCGCACGGACGCACGCACCCGCAACCGAGACCCGGACGTTTACGACTCGTTGGACGGCGCTTGGCTGTGGTCCGCCGGTCCGTCGGCGGCGGACGCCGTACCGCCACGCCCGTCCGCGGCGGCGTCGATGGAGGGCATTGTAGCGCCGGTATCGCGTGCGGGCAACCGGCCGTTGGTGCGGGCGCTCAATCGGTGGTTCGCGCGTTCGCGGTCGGAGCGTCGTTGCGCGACGCCGTTGCACGCCGCCGCACCGGGACGGAGTTCGCCGGATGTGTTGTAGCTTCGATGGCCGCCGTACCGGTGGTGCCGCTGCAGGCGGCGCTTGAGCAGTTCGTCAACGGTGATGAGCCTTGCGCCCTTGGCGTTGATCTGGCGCGACGCAAAATCCGCGGCGCCTTGGACCCAATACCCGCACGCATCCCGCACGATCGTGACGCGGCGGTCCCGCGCGATGAGCCCGAGCGCAAGGGCCTTTATCGAGCATTCCATACCATTACCAAACAGGATGAACTCACGAACCGGAAGCTGCGTGATGAATCGATCCGCTTTCGGATTCCCCAACAGGTCATTGCCGCGCTTGCGGAAAACGACCTGCTGATACCGACGGAAAAGATCGATCGGGACGTCAAGCGTGTTGTCGGCCTCGATCCGCGCGCACCCGGGAAAGATCGTAAACGGCAGCTTGCGCTGCCCCGGGGACCCGTCGACGCAGTACGGACGCCCACCGCCCGATGCGAGTTCACACGCCCGGCGAGCCGCCATCGAGGAAATCACGGGCACGTGGTTCCACCGGGTCCATGCGATGACCCGCCGCAGCGCCGGGAGCAGCTCGACAAGGTTGGCCACCGGGCGTGCACCGTGCGGATCACACAGGTCCCACTGGGTGTTCAGATCAACGACGACGCATTCAAGCGCCTCACCGCTCCTCCGCGCGATCATGCTTCTTGCCCCCCTCCCAGCCGGCGATGACGCGTGTGCGCCGATCGCCTTACCCATCTACCGATCGGTGGCTTTCGCCGCCGACCGCAACGAGCGCGGCGGGCTTGCCTCGTTCGCCCCACAGCCCGTCGCCCGCGACGACCCGGCCGAAGTGTGGTGCCGAGCCGCGCCTTAGTTTAGCCCGCTACCGGCCGCAAGGCGACTGCCGCTAGGAAAAATTCTAGCTCCGCCATATCAATAGTTTACGGCTGGGTTGTCAAGGTCCGAGAAGCTGTGAGTAAACAGGATGTCACGGCCGTTCGCCCATGGCCGCCACGTGCCGGGCGGGACGCAGGGTGACATGGAACCGCGTGCGCCGTCGGCGTTTCGCAAGGCCAGGGTCCGTATGCGCCGCGGATCGTCCGTATTCGCGACCGGGGTTCCGCGCGTACGGCGGACGGTCTGCACGTGTGCCGAACGTCGGCTCTTTGCCGCCGGCGGTCTGTGGGGTCCCGGGTGGTCTCGGCGGCCCATTTGTCGGGACACGGGCACGGGCGCGAACATGGCATGCACAACGCCATCGGCGCTTCGAGCATCAGCGAGCGGGTCGTGCGTTGCGACGCCCCGCATGGGGGACCCCCGCGCTTGCGCTCGGCGCTCGCGTCAGGCCCGCCGGAAGTGTCACGCAGACGGATGCGTGTTTGCGGCGTCTGGGTGTATGCGCCGCGGGTGGCGGCGGGGGAAGCGAAGAAGTCGATGACTCAGCGCAGGTGGGCGTCAATCGCCTTGACGACGTCACGGATCGTGTAGCGCAGGTGCTGTGGCGGACCCTCATACACGTTGCCGAAGAACGGCCGGCGCAGCACCGTGCCATCGCCGCCGAGAAGCCACATCGTCGGCGTGCCGTACGTCTGGCTGTCACCCGGCCATTTGAAGCATCCCTCCCAGCCGTAACGGCGACCGTACGCGGCACTCGGCGCGAGGTCCGTCCGCGTGAGATTCAGCAGCAGGCGGTTCTTCGGATCGTAGTAAACGCGCGGGTATGCGATCACGCCAGCTCGACCGGGGCCGCGCAGCAACGGTTCCGTCGCGGCGATGAACCGGGCGAACGCGCGCTCGAACCGGTCGTCGCCCTCCGGCGTCGCCATGAACGCCGCGCGGTCGTAGCCGTACGCACCGTGGTAGACCGGCGGTACGACCACCGGGATGAACTGTACGGCCGGGCGCTCCGCGTACCGGCGGTACACGAAGTTGGCGAGCGGCATGTCGTTGTAGGTGTCTTCGCACCAGAGCCCGCCGCGGTCGGAGATCGTGCCGGGCACCGCCGCACCGGCCAGGATCTCGAGCACGACGACGGTGGCGTGGGGATCGATGAGGTCCGTGATGCGGTGCTTCCGCCGGTCGCTGTCGTACACGTACGCGTCGGCGGGGATCCGATCCCCGACGCGGAGCGTTATGGGACGCGCGGCGTTGTGCGGCGGCGTATGCTCGACCGTGGCACACCCCGCCCCCACCAGACACGCAACCCATAACGCCCGAACGTAGCCGTGTATCCGCACCACAAGACCGTCTGCCCGTACGACAGGACCCTCCCGCGCCGGCCCCTGGCACCGACGGGTTTGCCGCGCGGGGGATCGTATCCGATGGTATAGGTAGATGCTATCCCCGATCTCCAATTCAACGACCCTGGGAGCCGAGTCCGCGCTGCGGCGCAATGAGATCGGCCTTACCCGGACGTTCCAGCGGCTGGCCACCGGGAAACGTGTGAACGCCGGCCGGGACGATCCGGCTGCATTGATCAGCAGCGAGCGACTCGCCGCGGCGATCGCGTCCCTTGAGGCCGAGACGCAGTCGCTGCGGCGGGCGAACCAGAATGCGACGATCGCGGATGCGCATGTCTCCGAGGTGTCGTCCATGTTGGGCGAGCTGAAGGCGCTCGTTGTGGCGACGTCGAACGACGCGGGGATGAGCACGGCGGAGATCCAGGCGAACCAGATCCAGATCGACAGCATCGTGTCGAGCGTCGCGCGGTTCACCGGTAGCGCGATCACGTCGCTGGACGGATTCAACATACCGGGCAAGGCGGAACTGGCGTCCCAGTTGGCGGCGGCCGCCGACGGGGTCGCATCGCTGCAAAGCGGTGGCGCGAACGACCTGGCGAGCGGCAACTTCGACGCCGCCGTGACGGCGGTGGACGCAGCGATCACGTCGGTCGCGACCGCACGGGGCAGGATCGGCGCGTATCAGAAGGACACGCTCGCGCCGGCGATCAACGCGAGCGGCACGTCCATCGAAAACCTTTCCGCCGCCAAGAGCCAGATCGTGGACACGGACTTCGCCGTCGAGACGAGCAACCTGTCGAAGTTCCAGATCCTGACCGACGCGGGCACGATGCTGCTGCGCCTTACACATCAGCGCGGCCAGGACGTGCTGGCGCTGCTGGCGTAGCGGCCGGCGTCGCCCGGCGCACATCCGCGAACCCACCGAAGCTGGTCACGGGCGCGCCGTCGTCCTACAATGCCGGCCGTCATGTCGCGTCCGGAGCAAGTCTGGCCATCCGATCTTCTCGTGTCACCGCATGACACCGCGGATAAACGCGTTCGCGTCCGGCGGATGTTCAATGCGATCGCACCGCGCTACGAATGGATCAACGCGCTGTTCAGCGCGGGGCGGGATGCGGCGTGGCGGCGACGAGCGGTGGCGCTCGCTCACATCACGCCGGCGGACCGCGTGCTCGACGTGGCGTGTGGCACCGGCGACTTCGCTCGTGCGTTCGCGCGGGCTTGTCCGAGGTCGGTGGTCGGGTGCGATTTCGCCCACGCGATGCTCGTCCGCGCCGGCGACCGTCCGACGGAGCGGGCCGTCTGGTGTGAGGCCGACGCGTTGCGCCTGCCGTTCGATGCGGGTCGCTTCACGGCCGTGTCGTGTGCGTTCGGCGTACGAAACTTCGCCGATCTGGACGCCGGGCTGCGGGAGATGTACCGCGTGCTGGCGCCCGGCGGCCGCGTGGTGATTCTGGAGTTCACGCGCCCGAAACACCGCGTCGCGAGGGGCCTCTATGAGCTCTACGCGCATCGGGTCATGCCGCGCGCGGCGGGGTGGCTCAGCGGCGACGCGACCGGCGCGTATCGCTATCTGCCGCGGTCGGTGGTATCGTTCCTCAGCGCAGAGCAGATGTGCGCAAGGCTCCGCGGCGTCGGCTTCATGCGGCCGTCCGCAACGCCGCTGACGATGGGCGTCGTGACCGTGTACCAGGGCACCAAGCGTGCGTCGTAGTCCTGCGCCGCGCCTCGTTCGACGGAGACGGACAAACCGAGCCGCGAGCGCAAGCGACCGGTTGTTTCGCGGGCGGGTGGCTCATCTCTTGAGAGGTGGGGAACGCGAATCCCGCGCGCTATGCGCATCCCCTACGGCTGAAGCCATAGGGCGCCCAACCCGCGGGATTACGCGTGACGCAGCGCTGGAGGGCCATCCGTTGCGGTCGGGGTTCAAGAGAACGGTGTTTGGCGTCGATCGCGCGGCGCACCCCGGGGACTAGCCATGCCGGACGCGGCTGGGACAACACACACCGATGTGATACGGGGGTTGCGGCACCCGGGGGCGGGACATCCGTCGGCCGCCGCGCGCGACGCGGCGAAGGCACCGTCACCGGAGGCTGCGGCCCCGCTGAAGGACGTGTGGTCGCGGTCCGGGTCGAAGTACCGCGTCCGTGCGGTCGTGCTGCTGGGCATCAACGTCCTGCTGTTTGCCGGCGTCGGGAGCTTTGCGTTCTGGCTCCGCAGCGGCGAGGTGTTCGCGCCGACCATGCCCGCGTATGGGGACGAGCTCGCGCACGCGTTCCGGGTCGGCGGCGAGCACGGGATCACGCTGGTGTCGCTGCTGGTCAGCCCGATCAACGTGCAGGATGTGCCGATGCACCCGCTCATCGTGGGCCTGTTGATCGCGGCGCTCATCTCGATCCCGATCCTCGTGGCGATCCTCTACCGCTTCTGGTCGAGCACCGCGTTCATTGCCGTCGTCGGGTTCATCGCGTGTATGCCGTGGCTCGCGGTGACGCTCATCGGCTCGTGCATCATCGCGTCGGTCAGGCCGTTTCGGCTGTCCTACCGGTTCGTCTCGGCGCTTCTGGCGCTGCTGCCGGCCGTGCTGTATCTCATCCTCGCGTTTCGAGGCGGCATGGCGGATGACATCACGGGTCGCATCGATCCGGTCGGGCAGATCAAGTTCATCGCGCCGTGGGTGCTCGCGATCGTCGCGGCCGCGGTCGTGTTCGCCGTCGTGCTCACGCTCGCGAAAGTCGTGGACTACCGCCCGGGCGCGATCACGCCGTTGCTCGCGGCGATGTTCGGCCTGCCGGTCGGGCTCTTCGAGCGGTTTGTCGGACGGGATGAACTCTACTACCGCATCCTCGAATCGACGTATGACGCATACTTCGCCGACGTCGACACGACGGTGGGTCTCGGGATCGCGGCCGAGCGGGCCTGGCTCGCGCACCCGATCCCACGACCATCCTATGACCAGGTCATGGAGGGCGTGAAGCAGAAGTGGCAGTTTGCGTTGGCCGCGGACCTCGGGGCGTGGCCGTACCGCTCTGAGCTCGCCCGCCATCAGCAAGAACTCGCGGCACGGTGTGACCGCTTCTGCATCCGCTTTCCCGACAGCCGGTATGCGCCGAACGTGCTGTTTCTCAAAGCGCGGACGATGGACATGCGCGTCGATCCGGTGGAGTTCCGGCGGACGCGGTGGATTCGGTTCCACGACGACTTTCCGTGCGCGGCGTCGCGACAGACGTGGCGCATGGTGGTGGAGAACCGCCCGGACTCGCCGCTGGCTGCCGTGGGGCTGCTGCGTCTCGCGCAGCTTGACGCGCGGGCCGGTGACATCGCCCGAGCCGTTGAGCGACTCGGTGTGCTGTGCGCACGGTTCGAGGTCGGCGGATCACGGGGCGACACGATGGGTGCGCCGCTCGCGACGGCCACCCCAACGGCCGTGCTGGAACGCGACCCACCCGAGGCGTCGCTACACATTCCGCTGGCGCGCGTCGTCCTGCACGCCCGGCAGCTCCTTAACCTGATCGACGCGAATCGCGATCCGGTCTACGGCTACGATCCCCTATCCGGGTCTCGATTCGACACACGGTATCCGCGGTTCGGCATGCTCGACCTCATCCCGCGACACGAGGGCTATGCGCGAAACCTCCAGATACTCAAGGACGCCTACCCGCGATGTCAGTTGGCCGATAACCTCGACCTCGAGATCGCCAAGGCCGCCACCACGCTCCCGGAGCGGATACAGCGGCTCGAGCGGTGCGTCGCGGCGTCCCCGCCGGGGGACGCGATGCCGGAAGCGCTGTTCCGGCTCGGCGTGGCGTACCTTTCGGCGAACCGCGTCGACCGCGCGGACGCCCAGTTCGATCGGCTGCTCGCGGCGCACGCCGATACGGTGTGGGCGCGCCAGGCCGTGTCGTATTCGCGCCGCGTGTCGATGCCGGCCGTGTTCGGAGCAGCCGAGGATGGTTGATGTCGCGTCGTACGCGTCCCATGACGATCCGTCCGGGCGGCGTGCGATGGGCCGCGCGCCGCGTTGCGTAACGCGGCCCGCGCAGATACAGACGCGGCGCAGTTCGACAAAACGATCCGCGCCTCAACGAGCCTTGCGCTCGGCGGGCCGTACTCCGGGGCGCACATGGCCGTCAAGTTTGGAAACGTCGTCACGTTCGTGAATCACGATAACGCCAACATGCGAACCACTCGGATCATCGTCGGCGTCACCGGCGCGAGCGGCGCGGCGTATGCCCGCCGGTTGTTGCAATGCCTGGCCGATGCGCATGTGGAGGTCCACCTCGTCGTGACACCCCCGGGACGGCGACTCCTGGCCGACGAGCTGGACATCGGTGACATCTCGGCCGAGGCGCTGCTTGGCCGTGCGTACGACCAGCTCGTCATCCACCGATACGGTGACATCGGGTCGGTCCTTGCGAGTGGGTCGTTTCGGACCGGCGGCATGGTCGTGTGCCCGTGCAGCAGCCACCGGTTGGCGTCCATGGCCGCGGGGTTGTCGCACGACTTGCTCGACCGCGCCGCCGCCGTCACGCTCAAGGAGTGCCGCCGGCTCGTCCTTGTGCCGCGCGAAATGCCGCTGAGCCGGATCGACTTGCTCAACGCGTTGCGGCTCTCCGACGCGGGTGCCGTGATCTGCCCGGCGTCGCCGGGCTTCTACATGAAACCCCGCACCGTCGGCGACCTCGTGGATTTCGTCGTCGGCAAGGTGCTGGATCTCGTGGATGTACCCCACGAGCTCGACACGCGCTGGGCGGACCGCATACACGATGTGTCATCCACGGTGCGGCCTCCGCGCGCGGATGTGACGTAGTCGCGTACCGCACCGGTCCCGCTGCTACGGTCGCACCGGGTGCCACACCCGCGCGGAGCCGTAACACCGGTGTCGATAGAGGGTGCTGCACGGTCATACGGTTCGAGGCTTGCCGAATGGACGGAGAAACCCATGCGACCCGTGCGCGGCCCGCCGCCGCGAGTGCCGTACCGGAGCCCCAGGCGCCGTGCAACGTCGGGCCCGTGCCTCCGAGCGGCGATCAAGCCACATCGCCGGTGCGCCGGCCCGCCGGCCCGCGTAGTCGCTTCGCATCATCGCTCCGCGTCTGGGCCGACATGGTCAAGCTCTCCCACTCGGTCTTCGCGTTGCCGTTCGCGGTGACGGCGGCGTTTCTCGCGGGTCGGGGACTCGACGGCGGCCGGCCGCGTTTCGGACAACTCGGCCTCATCGTCGTCTGCATGGTCGCGGCGCGGAGCGTCGCCATGACGTTCAACCGCATCATCGACGCACGGATCGACGCGCGCAACCCCCGCACCGCGAGCCGGCCCCTGCCCGCTGGACGACTCACGTTCGCCGCCGCATGGCTCATGCTCGGTCTTTCCGTGATCACATTCGGCATCGGGTGCATGGGGTTCCACATGCTCTACGGCAACGCGCTGCCGATCCTGCTGTCGGGGCCCGTGCTCCTATATCTCTGCGGGTATTCGCTTACGAAACGGTTCACATCCTGGAGCCACGTCTACCTCGGCACCGCGATCGCGCTGTCGCCGGTCGCGACGTGGCTCGCGATTCATCCGGAATCGCTCGGCCCGCCGGCGCTCGTGTTGATGCTCTCCGTAACGTGTTGGATCGCCGGATTCGACATCATCTATGCGTGCCAGGACATCGACGTGGATCGCCGCGACGGGCTCTTCAGCTTGCCCGCCCGGATCGGCCCGGCCCGCGCGCTCTTGATCGCCCGCGTCGCCCACGCCCTCACGGTCGCCGGTTTGGTGACGCTCGGTTACGTCGCCGGGCTCGGTTGGGTGTATGGCACCGGTGTCGCGGCGGTCGCGTGCCTGCTCGTGGTCGAGAACCGCCTCGTCAAGCCCGACGACTATCGGCGCGTCAATCTCGCGTTTTTCACGATGAACGGCGCGGTGAGCCTCGTGTTGGCCGCCGCGGCCGTCATCGACATCCTGCTCGTGTGACGCGGTCCGGCCGGACGGGCGGCGGTCTTGACCGGTGGACCGTTCCGGCCTACGCTTGTGGTGGATCGCGTAGTGCATGCCGTTTGCATGGCGCCGAGGCGCGGCGCCCCCACGATTGCGTGTTGCACCCCGTTCGACACCGGAGCCGCCACCCGATGACGCCGAAACGTCTGGCACAAACGACCGCCCGTGGCTGCGTGGCAACCGTCGCGTTGCTGCTGGCCGGGTGCTTCGGAATCTTCGAGACGCAGGACAGGGGCCGGCGCGACCTCGGCGTCGAACCGATCCAACTGGACGTGGCCGGTAATGCGTCATTCCGTGATACGATCGGATCGCTTGCGTACTATGACGGTCTCCGTTCGCTTCGTGTGCGCGGATACGGTCTCGTCGTGGCGCTCGGCACGAACGGGTCGTCCGATTGTCCGAAACGCGTGTTCAACGAGCTCGTCGAGCGCGTCCGCAAGTCGTACGACTTCGTCGGCACGCGCATCGGCGACAGGACGCTGCCGCCGGAGCGCGTGATACGCGACGTGGACACGGCCGTTGTGATGGTACAGGGTGACATCCCGCCCGGCGCGCTGCCCGGCACGACGTTTGACGTGCGCGTCACCGCGCTGCCCGGCACGAAGACGAAGTCACTACGTGGCGGACGCCTCTTCACGACCGATCTCGAGATCTTCCGCATCACGCGCCACCGCGGCTCGATCAGCGGCAGGGTGTTCGCGAGGGCCTCGGGTCCGGTGTTTCTCAATCCGTTCTCGAGCGATACGGCCGCGACACGGACGAGCCGACTCGAGGCGACGATCCCGGGCGGCGGTGTGGTCAAGCGCGGACGAGAGGTCCGCCTCGTGCTCTACGATCCGTCGCACGTCCGCGCGAAGCGGATACAAGATCGCATCAACGATCAGTTCGCCGGCGCGTACGCGGTCGCCGACGCCGTGTCGCCGTCGTATGTCAAGCTCTCGGTGCCCCCTGCGTATCGCGATGACCAGGGCCATTTCTTCGCGCTCGTGCGCGGGCTGTACCTCTCGCGCAGGGCGAGCTTCGCGGCGACGCGGGCGCGCGAGCTGCAACGCGAAATGCTCAGGCCCAACGCGCGGTATGGCCCGATCGCGCTCTGCCTCGAAGGGCTCGGTCGAGACGCCCTGCCCGTCCTCGACGAGCTCTACGCCCATCAGAACGACGCCGTGAGTTTTCATGCCGCCGTAGCCGGGATCCGGCTCGGCAGCCACATCGCGGCCGATGCGATGGCGATCCACGCGGCCGATGTGGACTGTACGTTCCGGTACCAGGCGATCCGCGCGCTGAGCAAGGCCTCGGGTATGGCCAACGCCGCCGGCGCCCTCCGCCGGCTTTTGGACGACGTGGATCCGCGCGTACGCGTCGCGGCGTACGAGGCGCTCGTCGAGCGCGGCGACCCCACGATCAACACGACCCACCTCGGCACGGGCAGCTTCACGTTCGACGTCGTGCCGTCGACCCGGCCCACGATCGTATACGCCAGACGCTACGGCACGCGGCGGCTCGCCGTGCTCGGTCGCGACCCCGTCTGTATGCCCCCGGTCTTCTATCGAGCGCCGGACCGTAGCGTTACGCTTACCGCGTCCGCAGGCGACGACGCCCTGACGGCCATCCGTGTGACACCCCGCGGCACGGTGTCGCCGGCCATCCCCGCACCGCGCGGGCTCACCGATTTGATCAAGTTCATGGGCCGCGCCGCGGGTAAGCAACACGAGGAAGTCACCGGCCTCGGGCTCGATTATACCGCCGTGGTCGGGGCTGTGAGCGGGCTCTGTGGGGATCACTCCGTGGACGCGTCGTTCGTGCTCGAACAGCCCAACGCCGCGGAGGCGTTCGGTCCGCCCCGACCCGAGGAACGCCCGGAATCCGACCTGTAGCGCACCATGCCCCCGCGAACCCGTGACACACACCAGCCCGCCACCGAGCGCCGGCGCAGCGCGCTCGCGCATGGCGCACGCATCGTGCGTATCGCGTGCGCGGCACTGACCGTTGGCTGCTTCGCGGCGCGGGCCCAACCACCGCCGGGCGTTCCCGCCAACGACCCGTCCGACAACGCCGCGCCGAAAGAAACGCGTACCACCCCGCTCACCACCGGCCTGCTCAGCGGGCTTGCGATCTGGGACGACGGCCTCTGCGAGATGTCCTATTACCGCGCGGTTGACCGCATCTATGGCAAGCAGCGACGCTACACGCGCGTCCACCTGCTCAACCGGCAATGGGTCGGCCGAGCGTCCGGCGTCAAGACGAACGAACGCGACGCCGACGCGGTCCCCGTATTCAAGCTCAACATCGCCGAAGAGGTACCCGTTGAGAACTACAACTACCGCTACCTCACCACCGTGTTCCTCGTGCGGCCCGCGCTCGCGCCCATGAAGATGGTCGTATCGAGCCAGGAGTGGTGCGGCACGACGTTCAAACACCTCCGATGGTTACCGGACGGCATCGCCGTACGGAGCTTTTCATACTTCGGCGACGAGGGCGACCGTACGTGGCGGCGAACCGTCGACGCGCTCCCGTACGAGGGGCTTGTCGTCGTCGCTCGGGACGTCGCGGCGTCGGGCCGACCGCGCACCGCCGATGTCCTGCCGCCGATGCGGTCGAACCGGCAGGTCCCCCCGAATCCGACCGCGTGCCACATCGTTGTCGCTTCGGAGAACGTCGTGTCCGTGCCGGCCGGCAGGTTCACGGCGCGGACCGTGGATCTCAACTGGTCGGGGCCGCCCACGCGCTTCGTTGTCGAGGCGTCGCCGCCGTACCGGCTCATCAAGTTCGACATGGGCGACATCCACGCCGAGCTCGCCCACGTCGAACGTCGGGCGTACTGGGATCCGCAATCCCCAAGCGGGTTCTACAAGCACGGTGCGGCGCCCTAGGGTTACGGTCAATCGCGCATCTGGGGGTTCTGCTCACTGCGTGGCCGCTTGCTCCGGAGGTCGGGGATACGCGTCCAATCTGCTACGCGCGCTCGCGCTTGCCTGCCGTTCGCGTCCCCCGCGGCGCATGCGGCGGCGTACCCAACCCGCGCGTTTGAGCGGAACGCAAGCCGAACGGTTCAGACCGAACCGCACGCCACGCAGGTGACACGAACCGGCGTCGATGCCGAACCGCCGTGTCTGGGCATCGCCCGCCGATCCGCTACGATGTCGTGCGTCACCGGAACGTGCGGTTGATATGGGCGATCCAAACCACCAGCAGTGCCGCGCCCGCGGCGACGCCGCCCTGGGCACGCCGCCGCCGGGGCATGACGACGCCGCGGAATCGGGGCGTGGCGGAGCACCGGTCCGCCCCCCCGCCGCCGCCGGCGCGGTACCCCCGGGCGTGCGCCGCATCGGCCTCGTCGCGCGGGTCCTGGCGCTTGCCGCCGCGTCGCTGTTCTTGAACCTGTGGGGACTGTCGTGGGGGCTGCCGGCTGTTACGTCGTGGGCGCCCGACTCGGCCGCGGGGACGCGAACGCTGCGAACGGTCGGTACATGGCCGGACCGCTGGCCTGCGCGCTATCCGCCGCTTCACTTCTTTGTGAACCGGCTCGCGTATGCGCCGATGCTCGCGGCGTGGCAGCGCGACGAGCAGATGAAGTGGGTCCGGTTTCAGGATGATGCCGCGCGTCCGGTCGAGCTCGATGCGACACCGGGCGATCCGGGCGTTCGCCCGGTGTTTGTGCCGCCGCGGTGGGAGAAGGTCGGGCGTCTGATCCTCGTGTCTCGTGTCATCGCGGCGCTGATGAGCGTCGCGGCGGTGCTGGTCGTGGCGGCATGTGGACGGCTGTTGTTCGGACATCGCGTCGGCGGGGTGCTGGCGGGCCTGGCGCTGGCCACCTGCGCCGAGTGGGTGTTCTTCTCCCATCTCGGGACCGTCGACATCCCCCACATGTTCTGGTTTGCGCTCAGCGTTTATGTCTACATCGCGGCGTGGCGACGCGATCGCTGGTGGCAGTATGCGCTGCTCGGGGTGCTGGCCGCGATGTCCGTATCGACCAAGGACGCCGTGGCGGGGGCGTATGCGGGTATGGCGTGCGTGCTGGTCGTCATGCGATGGCAGCGATCCCGCGGCGCAGGCGGCATGTTGCGGCGGGCCGTCGCGACGATAAGCCACCCGAACCTGATCGTCGGGTTCGCATCGTTTGCGCTGCCGTATGCCGTGATTCACGGCCTGATGACGTGCCCACACGTGTATGTCGATCGGCTGCGGTACTACCTGGCCGGGCCGGGGACGGCTGCGTTCAACCAGGCGTACACGGGGCCGGTGTGGCTGGCACGCGAGGCGCTGGCCGAGGCCGCCAAGGCGCTCGGGTGGCCGATGTTCACCACGATGATCGCATCCACCGCGTACGGCCTGGTGCGTTGGCGTCGGCCGACGTGGGTCGCGATTGTCCCGTGTGTGGCGTACTACTTCATCGTGTGTGGTTACACGGGCATCGTGTACGCGCGCATACTGTTTCCCGTATACGTGCTGCTCGTGCTGCCGCTGGGTCGGTGCGTGGTCGACTGGCTTGCATGGACCCGTCCGCCGGTTCTGGTCCGCTATGGCGCCGTCACGCTGCTGTACGCGTCGTCGTTCGGCTATGCGGTCGGCGTCGACTTGGAGATGGTCCACGACACGCGTTACCGGGCCGAGGCGTGGATCGAGCGCCACGTCGCGCCCGGTGATACGGTCGGTGTCTTCGCACCACCGCAGTACCTGCCGCGGTTGTTCCTTACGGGGCGTCGCGCGGTGCGCATACACATGTCGCCGGCATCGATCTCGAGCGCGAAGCCGGACTTCGTGATCGTCTCGAGCCACAACACCGCCGATTTTGGCGCGTCCGAGCGGGCGTGTCTGACCGAGCTGCGCGCGGGCCGGCTCGGCTATCAGTCGCCGTCGGCGGCGCACTTCGCGCCGCTGTATCTGCCGCCGCGCCGGCGCTGGTTCGCGATCGCCGGATGGGGCACGCGCGGCGCCGGCAAGGCGAGTCCGACCATCGACATCCTTGCGCGCGATGCACCGTAGGATGGATCGGATTCGGACATGCGTGATCCCATCGGCATGCGCCGTTCCGCGCGCGAGCCGCGTGGACACCGTCCGGCACATGTGCCCACCGAGAAGCGACCGAATGCGGGAACAACACGCGTACCGCCGGAGACACCCGCGCGGAGCTCCACACGCGCCAAGCCGGGCTCGGAAAGACGCCGACGCCGGCGGTGGGCATCGGCGCGCTGAACCACCGGCGCGATGACATCGCGGCGCTTCGCGCGATCGTGCCGCGCACCGTCCGATCCCGGCGGTGCAGGTCCGATTCCGCACGTGCGGGGTCCGATGATGGTCCTGTATGCGCGAATCGCGGTGTCGGCGGGGTATCCCGCCGCGTCGCGCGCGACTGTGCTGCCGGGCTGGTCAGACCGCCGTGGGCATCCGCGCACGGCCGGTCCGGCGGCATTCAGCGGATGTGATTGGCTGGCAGAGGGTATTGGCTGCCCGCGTGACAGGGGCTTGACAACGGCGTGCGGTCGTGCTAGCAGGGTATCGGTCGCTGGCCGGCGCGCACCGACCTTGTCGTGCGCCCTCCCCGGAACCGCGGGTTGCAAACCCGGGCCCGTTCAGCAATAATGGGGGGGATTGTGGGGTGTGGTGCCGCACGGTGCACCGGGTCGCGTATGCGCTGGGTTGCGTCGCGCGGCCGACCCGGGTACGTCGAGCGGTGCGTCCGAATCCCGGTTGCGCGGGCTCTTGGGGGTGCGCGGAACCGGTCGGTGTGGTGGTCCGCTAAGGGCGTCCCGAGCCGTAGCACGACACGACGGGCACGCGTGGTTCGCCACGTTGTTGACACACGCCTGGCGGGTCGAGTGGAGCGGGTGCTCCGCGCGGCGGACACGGCCTAGGGGGTTGTTCGTCTCGTTCCCCGGAACAGTATAGGAGATAGCGGTATCATGGGTTCAATGGATGGTTTTCTGCCCGGGCGCCTAGGGGCGGTCGCGGTCGTGGTCGGGATGATGACGCTCGCTCGAGGGGCGCTCGGCGGCGCGGCGGTCGAGGCGCCGACGACAAGCCCGCAGCACGACGCACTCGTGGCGGCGGTCAACGAAGCGTTGGGCCTGTACGCGAGCGAGGTCGTGAGCGTGCCGCTGGACCCGACGCCGGGCGCGCCGCTCACCACGACCGTGTCGATCGGCGGGACGGCGTACACGTTGGATCTCATGCCGCATTCGGTCCGTGCGCCAGGATATGAGGTGCGGGTGCAACAGCCTGACGGCTCCTTCGTGCTCGCCGAACCCGCTCCGATCCGCACGCTGCGCGGCCACGTGGTCGGTGTGGAAGGTGCCACGGTTGTGGCGTCGTTGCTCGAGGACGGGCTCTACGCGACGGTGCGGTTTCCGGACGGCGCCGCGTTTTGGATCGAACCGATCGCGGACCGGATTTCAGCCGCGACGCCCGATCAGCACGTCGTGTACCGGTCGGATGACGTCATACCCGGGACGTCGCGGTGCGGGATGCCCGACGCGACGTTCACGGAGCGGTTTGATCATGCCCCGGGCGGGGACGTAGCCGGGGGCGGTAACCAGCTGTTCCTGACGGAGTTGGCGTGCGACTCGGACGTCGAGTACACGAATATGTTCGGCGGCGTGACCGGCGTGCAGAACCAGATCAACGCGGTCATCAACGCGATGAACAATGAGTATGAGAACGACGTCCAGATCCGGCATGTGATCACGACGATCGTCGTGCGCACGAGCGAGCCGGATCCGTATACGTCCTCGATCAGCGATACGCTGCTGTGCCAGTTCATCACGGAATGGACCAACAACCAACAGAACATCCAGCGCGACGTGGCCAAGCTGTTTACCGGCAAGAACATCGCCGGGGGCATCATCGGTCAGGCTGCCGCGTTTGCGGAGATTTGCGACAACCAGGGCTTCTGCTCGCCGCCCGGGTCGCTCGACGACGGGGCGTATTGCTACTCCCAGAACAACTTCAACGGCATTTTCGGGTGCAAGACGGACCTAGCGGCGCACGAACTCGGGCACCTGTGGGGTGCGTTCCACTGCAACTGCACGAGCTGGACGATGAACCCGTTCATTACATGCGCGAACCAGTTTCATCCATCGTTCACGCAACCGGACATCATCCAGACGCGCAACGCGGCGGAATGTCTCGACCTGGACGACTCGCTCGCCTCGCTCGAGATTGTCGGTCCGACCGAGGTGATGGAGAACACGACCGTCGTTTATGAGGCCGTCGCGCTGTTCAACGACGGGACGACGCACGACGTCGCGTTCCTGGCCGACTGGTCCGTGATTCCATCGTCGATGGGCACGATCGACGGCGGCGTGTACACGGCCGCCGCTGTGGACGCGGACACGGCGGCGACGATCTTCGCGACGGTCACGATCGACGGTATTACGGTAAGCGACACGCTCCACATCACCGTGCTCAACGGTCTCGTGGACCTCGCGATCATCGACAGCAATCCGCCCAACGATGCCATCGACGCACGGCAGCCGTCCGAACCGGACGGCGGCGGCGTAAGCGCCTGGGACAGTATCGAGCTGATCTTCAACGACGACGCGTCGCCGCTGACCGCATCGGACCTTACGGTGACGACGGATCCACCCGGGGCCACGCCGCAGATCGTGAGCGTGTCCGCCACGGGCAACACGCTGAACGTGCAGTTCGACACCGGCATCCCGCTGCTGGCGTGGACGCGGATCACGCATAACGCAAGCGACACGAGCACGCGGATCGGGTTCCTGCCGGGCGATGTGAACAACGACGGCGTGAGCAACGCGAACGACGTGCTGCACCTGATCGATTGTCTCAATGGTGTCGCTTCGTGCTTGGTGTGGCAGTGTGACGCCGACCGGTCGCAGACCTGCAACGCCAACGACATTCTGCGCGTCATCGACCTGCTCAACGGTGCGGGCGTATACGACGTGTTCAACGGTGCGATGCTGCCCGACTAGCGGTTGGGGCGGTCGAACCGCACCGTCGGCGGCGCGGCGAGCGTACGGAACCAGGCCCGTGGGCGTTGGCCCGCGGGCCTTTTCCACACGTGGCCGGTGTGACGGATCCCCCGGCGCTCATGACGTGATCCCGCGCCGACGGGCGACGGTTCTGCGGGTCGTGTCGTGACGGCATGGTCCGCGTGGGCATACGCGTATCGGACGTACGCGTCGGCGGCGCGGCGGCGCGGCGGCGCCGGCGTATGCTACACTTATGATCGGGAAACCAACGTGCGCCGGCCGACGCCGCCGGCCGCCACCGATCAGGGGAGCACCGCCATGCAGGCCACAGAAATCTGTCCATTGTCACGCAGGACCGTCGCCGGGCTCATCAAGGAGTCTGCCCCGAGCGGTCCGGGGCGGCGTTCGGCGGGGCGTCGCCGCGCGCCGCGATGGCCGTTCCCCGGCACCGTTGAACTGTGGCTTACAAACGAGGCGGGTGAAGAGGACCTCGCGCTCGCGACGTGCCAGAACCTCAGCAAACACGGCGTCGGCATCATCTGCGACGAGTGGCTCGCACCGGGCGAGGAACTCGCGATCGCGATCCACCAACCCGCCCGGAGCCTGCACGGGCGGGCCGTCGTCCGGCACTGCACGAACATCCAGCGCGGGTTCTACGCGGGTCTCGAGTTCATCTTTGAGAAACGAGGTCGGGGCTGCTCGATGTGACGGGGGTGTCCGGCACATTGTTGGGGCGCTCGGCCGCGGGTTCCTCGGTTGGTCGGTCACCGTGTCGCCGGGCGGAGGTCGCGGTGACGCCGTTGCCGCATGTCGGGTCGCGGTGGGTGTCGATGGCGCGCACGGTGATGTCCGTGCCGCACGCCCGACGCGCCCGCTGCAGCATCGGGCGGGTGAACCGGTCCGTCGATACGACGATCGCATCGACGCGGTACTGTCGTGCATCCGCCAGGCGACCGATCGGCCAATCCAGGAAGCGTTCGCCGTGCCGCGCCGGGCGATCGTCGAGCACGACGACGACCGGCACACGCGACTCACGGTAGACGTCGGCGTGGCGGATCGTGAACCGTCCAGCCCCGTACACGCCGAGTCGCCGGTGTCCTTCCGCCGCGAGGTCGCGGAGCACCGCCGCGAGCGCGGCGGCATAGCCGTCACCGGACCTGGCGTCATGCATCGTCTCGCGGGCATCCAGGGATGGCGGCGGTGCGGCGCCGGTAGAGACGCCCGGCCGCTCCGCACTGAGCTCGGCGGGTGACTGCGCGCGGAACGTCCGGGCCGCCTCATATCCGGTGGTGGTCGGCGACACACACGCCAATTGCAGGAGCCGAAGCGACGGACACGCCGTGTGGACGACGCGATAGTCCAACCCGAGCATGGTCCGCGCAACCGCAGCGTC
>JBHHVO010000011.1:0-21072 GCA_046754365.1 Phycisphaerae bacterium
GGCTCCAGGGATGGGCCGCCCGCCCCCGCGGTGAGGCGCGGTCAGCACCCAAACAAAGCCGAACGACGCTGCTTCTGCACGATCTGCTCCAACGACGTCTGGCGTTTCTTCACGACGGCGGTCTGAAGCGGATCGTGATCGAAACACGACGCGCACGGCAACGAGAATCCGGCGTCCGCTTGATCGCCCACGGCATCATGAGCGAACGGGTGCATCTCATCGTCCGGCGTCGTCATCCCAAGAATGATGCGCCTCCGGACGATCATCGCCTCAGCGCACACCCCGCGGGTACTCGGTCCGGGGTCCAAGCCAAGTGACCTTGATCATCGACGAAAACGGGCGCCAATCCGTCACGATCATCGCCTTGCTTACCTCTAGAACGAGGTGGGCCACCCGCCCGGCGTACCTTCCTCGTTTCAGCACGATGTCTGTCGCCTTGGTGTGCTTGCGCCGCATGCTGCCCGTGCCGAGTATCTGATCGGACAGACGCCCCGTTGCCTCAGCGCGGTTGGGCGGCGGTGGGGAAGCCGGGGACGAGGAAAGAGTCGTCGCGGCCCTGGCGGGTCTCCGTGCCGTTGTAGCGTCGGATCGAGCCGGCGAGCCAGAGGTTGTCGTGCCGCGGGCCGTGGTTGGGGGTTGTGGTCCAGGCCGCGCTGCCGTCGAGCGTGAGGACGCATTGTCCGTCGCGGTGCGTCGGGGAGTTGGTGGCGTAGGGGTCGACGTTCCGGTGGAACCGGCCATCGACGAAGAGCGGGTTCGCGTCCGCCGCGTAGGCGACTGACGCGACCGGCCTCAGTCGGTCTCGGTTGGTGGTTGGGGCGTCGGTACCGGCGACGTTGAGGGTTGGGGCGTCGGCCCCGGCGACGTTGAGGGTGTCGTATCCGATGTTGCGGGCGCTCGCGAAGTCATCGTTGTCGGCATAGTTGCCCGCGCGCATTGGCACAGCGTTGGGGTCGGACGGGCAGACGAAATTGTCCGGGGCCGGGCCGAAGTTCAACCGCAGCAAAAGGTAGATGTGGCGACTGTTCGACGCATACGGCGCGTCGGTTGCACCGCGCGGGAGCCAGGACGCGCCGGCCGGCGTGCCCGCAAACGGAAGCATGCCGGCAAACGCCTGGCGATACATGCCCAAGCCCTGGTAGATCGCACCGAGGTTGTTCGTGCACACCTGCCGACGCGATCGCTGCCGCAGACCCGACAGGCCCGGGAGCGCAACCGTGACGAGCAGGCCGATGCACGCCGCGACGGCGATCATATCGCGCAGCGGCATCCGCGGGCGCGCAGGGCCCGCACCGTGGCCGGTCGGCACTGGAAACCGGGGTACGCCATCACGTGCGTCGGGCGGCACGCCGGCCACATCGTCGGCGGCGCCGCTGCGATGGTCCCGGACGTAGGCGAGCACCTGCCCCGGGAGGTTCAGTGGGGTCGGTCCCGCGGACATGTGGTCCAGCGGACGGAGTATCGCCCGGAGGCGGTCGCTCTTGGCGCGGAACTCGGGGTCGCGGAGCAGCTCGTGCTCGACCCATGCGCGCTCGCGGTCATCGAGACGATCGAGATGCCAGTCCAAGAGGAGTTCTTCGGCTGACTGCGTCGCTGGTGACTGTGTCAGGTCGTCGTGTTTCATGGCGCCCCACCCGACAAACGTACGTGCTCGCGATACCGGCGTCCGAAGTGCGTGATCGCGGCGTGAAGACGGCTCTTAACGGTGCCGAGTGGCACACCCGTGATCTCCGCGACCTGCCTGTACGGGAAGCGATGGAAATACGCGAGCACGAGGACCTCGCGAAGCCGGTCCGGCATCTGCTCAACCACGCTGCGCACGGCGTGTCGCCGCTCCTCGAACGCCGCGTCGGCGTCGTCCTGGGCTGCATTTTTCGCGAGCATGTCGACAAACCGCCGCCCGGCCCCGGCTTCCGCATCGATCGGCGCGTCGAGCGGGACCTCGCGTTTGCGGCCCCGGCGACGCAGGTAGTCGCGGGCCTTGTTCGCGGCGATCGTAAAGAGCCACGGCTTGACCCTGCGCGACGCATCAAACTGATCGGCCGATCGGTAAAGCTGAAGGAAGGTTTCCTGCACGACATCTTCGGCTGCAACGGAACTCTGCGTGAAGCGAAGAACGAACCGGTATACCTCCGGCGAGTGGCGGCGCACCAAGAGCTCAAAGCCGGCGCCATCGCCGGCCTGGAACCGCTCCAGCAGCGTTTCGTCCGTCGGCGCGTTCATCCGCTCCATTGTATGCATACGCTGGCGGTGCGTCTCGGTTCGGTCCGCCCCAACACGCCGCGACGGCCCATGACCACATCGACGAGCCGCCCGGCGTTATCGGGCGTCACCGCGAGCTGGTGTGGTGCGGCCACGCCGCGCGACACGGTGCGGCCGCACCGACCACATGGCCGCGGGGTCGCGGCGTACGTCCGCCACAGGGGGCGGACGCTGCGTGCGGGATACGCGATGTCGTTTGACCGAGGTTATCGGGCTGGCTAGACTCTAGGTGATGTAGCCGGGTGCCGCGGCCCGTCCCACCGCCCCCGCACCGCGCTCCGCGGGCGTGTCCCCGTGCGCGAACGGATGACGCTGCCTGGTGGGTCCGGGCGCCGCTCATGTGTAGTCCGCGGGCGGCGCGCACACCGACACGGCACGATGGTTTCCCACGCCGGTTTTGGGGATGCGCACGTCATGCGAACGGCAACCCTTGTGCGAGCGGCAACCCCGGCGCGATGCGCGAGTCGGTTTGATGCGCGGCGATGTGGTGTCGGTGGGTGGTGCGCCCGCTTGGGGAATGCTCACACCATGCGAACGGCAGCCGGGGCGCGTGGCATGGCCGGCGATCACGTGCGCCGTCACGGTTTGAGGCGACGCGATGCGCGACCGGCGGGTCGGTGGACCGCCGGGTCGCGCGCGGCGGGTCCCGCGGGATGACCGAGATCGAGCATCCAGCGCTGCCGCAGGCGACGGTGTCGCAGAGCGGGCACGAGGGGTCGGCGTCGCTCCAGCTTGCTGGGTGGACCGTCGTCCTGACGTGGGGGGCGTCGATTCTGACACACGTCGGCCTGTTCGCGTTGATGTTCTCCGCGCCTTGGTTGACCGTCTGGTCGGTGGAGGAGCCGGCTGCGCAGGCCCGCGCGGAGCTCGTCGGCGACCCGGACGCACCGCGCTGGTCGGACGCCCCGATCCCGGACTTATCGTCCGCCGCCGCAGTGACCGATCGGACCGAGATCCAGTACACGCCTCGCCGTTCGGATGTGTTGTCGGATCTGCCGCACATGCAACGCCCCGAGCTCTCGGTGATCGGGATCGGCGTCGGCGGGGGGGATTTCTCGAAGCTCGGATTGACGGTCGGCAGTGGATCGGGACCGGACTTTTTCGGTTTGGGCCGATCCGCACGGGGTGCGCGCCGGATCGTGTTCGTGGTCGATCGAAGCGGCTCGATGGCGGGCACGTTCGAGCTGGTGCGTGACGAGTTGAAACGTTCCGTCTCGGCGTTGCGCCGGAACCAGAAGTTTCATGTCATCTTCTTTTCGGAGGGGGCGGTCGAGAACCCGCCGCGGCGTCTTGTCGGGGCGATCAAGGAGCAGCGGGACAAGCTCTTCGCGTTTGTCGACGACATCATGCCCCAGGGGGGCACCCACCCGGAGACCGCGATGCGGCGCGCATTCGCGGTTGAGCCGGATTTGATCTACTTCTTGACGGATGGACAGTTCGACGACAGCCTCCTCGTCAAGCTCGCACGGTGGAACAAGCAGCGGCGTGTTCGAATCTTTACGATCGCATATTTCAACCCCGAGGGCGCGGAGCTGTTGGAGCAGATCGCGCGCGAACACGACGGCGAGTTCAAGTATGTGACGGACGATGACATCCCATGATGTGCGGGCACCGTTGTGCGCGGAGGTGCGTGTGGCCGCGTGATGCTGCGGGCGGTCGGCGGCTGTCGGCCGGCGAACGCGGTCGCGGCTTGCCTCGTCGGGTCGGGCCGGGTGACGCCGGCTGGGCCGGGTGTTGCCTCGTGCTGCTGCTGGGGGTGGGCGCGGGCGTCGTGCGGGCGGACCAGGTCGTCACGGGTGATGCGAACCATCCACGTGTACGGGTGACCGGGTATGAGCGCGGCCGGCTCGTATACCGATTGCCCGACGGCGGGGTCGAATCCACACCCGTGCGGGATGTACAGCTCATCATCATCGACACGATGGCCGGGTTCGCGGACTTCAATGACGCGGAGGCGCTGGTACGTCAAGGGACGTTGCGCGAGGGCATCGGTCGCTACGACCGGGCGAGGCGGCACAGCGAGGGCTTTTGGTCGGATCTCGTGACGTCGCGTTTGCTGATCGCGTGTGACCGGGCCGGTGCCATCGACAAGGCCGTCCTGAACTTCATTCGTGTGCTCGAGGGTCGTTGGTCCGGGCCGGCGGCGGCGGCGATGCTCATGCCGCGGTTCACCGTGCGGGACGGCGACGGCCCCGATGGCCGGGGCGTCGCGCGGGCCGTCGAGATGCTGGACGCGGCGTCGGCGCGCACGCACGACCCGTCGGCGGCGGCATTGCTCACGCTCGTGCGCTACGCGCTGTACCGGGATACGGGCGACGCACGGGCGGGCGCGATGACGCGTGCGGTGGCGGCGCTCGTGATCCCGAAGGCGGCGGGGTCGGACCGGGCGTATGCGATTCAGGCGGCGGCGATCGCGGCGGTGTTGTCGTCGGCCACAGACGGCGGACCGGCGCCGGCGGTCGAGGACGCGATGGCGTCGCTGGATCGGGCGATCGAGGCGTGTCCGGACAACGTAGTGGCGGACGTGTTGCTGCTAAAAGGGCGAACGCTGCTCGCGCGGGCGCGGACGCGTGAGGATGTGATCCGGTCCAGTTGGCCGTTCATGCGCGTGGTGATCCACATGCCGTCTGATCCGCGCGTGCCGCGTGCGCTCGTCGGGGCGGCGGAGGCGCTCGAGCGGATCGACCGGCGTGACAAGGCACTCGACCTGCTGCGGGCGTGCTTGGCGCATCCCCTGTTGAGCGACGATACTCGTGCGCTTGCGGAAGCAGCGATCGGCCGGCTCACGGCCGACGCGCCGGGGAAGTGATGCGCGGCACCGCGTCGGGGCTTCGCTATGTTCGTGGGGCAGGCGGACGTGTGGTGACGGCGTAGCGCGGGGTATCGCGCTGTTCGGCGGGTCCGTGACGTACGTGTGCGGCGCGGCGGCACGAACGGCGACCGTGCCGGCATGGCGTGGGGGTCTGACGTTGCTGGACCCGATCGGGCTTGAGCCGATCGGCTGGATTGGGAGGTTCCACCTTGGTACGGATCGCGTGCTTCGCCGCGGTGGCGACGCTTCTGATGGTGGTGTTGGCGACGGTGCCGGTGCACGCGCAGGCCGACGCGTCGGCGGTGGCGGGTGACACGGCGAACCGGTTTGACTTTTTCGTCGGGAGCGGCGGTTGGATCACGATCCTGCTGATTGCGCTATCCGTCGTGACGATCTCGCTCGCGATCGAGCATTGCTTCTCGATCCGCCGTGCGAGCATCGCGCCGCACGACGCCCACGTCAAGATGAAGGCGCTCATCGACGAGCGGCAGTACCTCGACGCGATTCGGTTTACGGCCGAGGACCCGAGCATGATGTGTTATGTCGTCAACGCCGGCTTGGCCGAAGCGCAGAACGGGTACATCGCGATGGAGCGCGCGGTCGAGGAATCGATCGAGGAGCGTGCGGCGAAGCTTCATCGCAAGATCGAATACCTGCATGTTCTCGGCAACGTCGCGCCGATGATCGGGCTCTTCGGGACGGTGTACGGCATGATCGAGCTCTTTTTGGCGATCAAGGTCCACGGGCAGCTTCCGCCGGCGGCGGAGGTGGCCGACAAGATTGCGATCGCGCTCGTGACGACGTTCTGGGGGTTGGCGGTGGCGATCCCGGCGCTGAGCATCTTCGCGGTGTTTCGCAACCGGATCGACGTGCTCACGGCGGAGTGCGCGATCGCCGCGGAGAAGCTGCTGTCGGTGTTCAAGCCGTCGGTGGTGCGCAAGGGCGGTGAATCGGAGAGCGACGCGGCCTAGCCGTGATGGGGTTCGGTCATGCGGCAGCGGGTGAACCGGCAAGACGATGCGACGCAGATCGGGTTCAACGCGACACCGATGGTGGACGTCATCTTCATGTTGACCGTGTTTTTCATGTTGGTCAGTTCGTTTTCCGCGGTCGAGCACGAACCGCTAGAGCTGCCGCGGCCGACCCACAGCCAGGCCGTCACGACGCGGATTCCCGACCGGGTGGTGATCAACGGTCGCCCGGCGAATCCGCTCGACCCGTCCGGCGGCGGGGTGTTGTACAGCATCGGCCCGAACCGCCCGGTGTCGCTGGCGGTGCTGAAGGAACAACTGGCGGTGCGGAAGCGCGCGGTGCCGGACCTGAAGGTGATCCTTCGCGCGGACCGTCGCCTGCCGTACGCCGCGGTTCGTGCCGTGATGCAGGTCGTGGCGCGGAACGAGATTGAGCTGCTCAACGTCGCTGCGGCCGTTGGTGATGTACCGGTGACACCATGACGGACGCGCGCGGCCACTTGGGGGTTCACCGGTCGGAGGTCCTTGCGGTCTTGGCGCGGCGGCGCGCCCGTCGTCTCGGTCGGCGGACGCGCGGCGTGGCGATGGCGGTGAACCTGACGCCGATGATCGACGTGACGTTCCTTCTGCTGATCTTCTTCCTCGTGACGACATCGTTCGAGCCGCCGGAGGGTCTGCTCGCGTCGCGGCTTCCGAAGGACGCAGGCGAGCCCGCTGTGGCGCTGCCGATCAGTCCGATCGTGGTGCGGGTCGCCCAGACGGGTGCCGGTCCGGCGGATTACACGATCAGCGTGGACCGATTTCACGATGCCCCGCAGGATTTCGATCGGCTCGCGGTGTACCTCGAGGGGATCCAGTCGAAGCCTGGTTTCGATCGGGACACACCGGTGATCATCAAGGCCGGTGACGACGTGCGATGGGACTACGTGGTAAACTGCTGGAACGCGGTTTTGCGCGCGCGGTTCCGGCATATCGCGTTCAGTGCGTCGTGACGGGCGCGGCGGGTGGCGGCCGACCGCTCGTACCGTGTTCCCGAATTCCCGCGACTATTCGCGCAGGGTGCCATGCCCAACTCGAAGGGTGGCATGCCCAAGCCGAAGGCGCGGGCATGCCCTGTGGGCGGGAGGTTCACATGGCCGCGCTCCGCTTGGCCATGGCACCCCGATGGACAGTCGTGAGCTGAGCCGCGTAGGGTCCGCTCCGCGGACCATCGTCGCCCGACACGATGAACCGGACGGTCCGCACAGCGGACCCTAACAAAACTGGCGTGCGACCCGCGTGCGTGACACTGGAACCGATCGGCGCCGCCGGATGTGTCATGCACCCTGCGCCGCGCGGTTTCGGACAGCCCGTTTGACGAGATGAACGCCGCGCACCACAGCATCATTTCCATGCGACGCGCCGCCGGCGGATGCCTGGCTTGCTGCGCGCTGGTTGCATCGGCGGGCGCGTGGGGGGGCGGTGCCGGTCCCGATGCCGAGGCGCGTGTCGACCATCCGCGCCAGGACGCTGATGCTCGCGCCACACCGGCCGAGGAGCGCCGGTTCAAGGCGTCGGTGTTTCGGGCGGGGCTCAAGAAGCGCGGGCTTACGGAGCTGCTCGAGCTTCACCTCGCGGACTTCCCGCCGAAGAACGCCGTGTCGGGGCTCAAGCTCCGCCGTGCGCTCAAGCTTGCGGCGGCCCGCGATCCGTCGCGCACCCGTGATGAACGGCTGGCGGCCGTGCGCGACGCGAACCGGTTGCTGGAGGCGCTCATCACCGAGGCGAACGACCCGTGGGCCCAACTGTCATGGCGGCTCGAGCTGGCGCAGTCGCTGCTGTATGACGAAGGCGAGCCGTACCGCACGAGCATCCTGCTGCGCGGCGGGACGGATGCGGAGCGCGGTGCGCTGCGGGCGCTGGCGTCACGTTCGCTGGCGATGCTGCTTTCCCTTCGCGACGCGCTTCTGGCGCAACAGACGCGGCTCGACACGCTGTCACTCGCTGAGTTCGAGCGGCTGGAACAGGCAGGCCGTGTTGAGGGGATCGATGATCTCTCGGTTCGTGTCGAGTACTTGCTCTTGTGGGCGCGGTTCTATGATGCGCTCGCCCGCGACGAGGATGATCCGGTCCGGGCGGCTGCGCTGCATACGGTGCATGACGCGTTGTCATCCGGGTCGCCGTTTCTGGCTTCACCCAACGACGCACTGCGCGTGCAGACGCTGCTCCTGGCCGGCATGACGTGCCGTTTGCTCAACGACCACGCGTGTGCCCGACGGCATCTCGAGCGGTCACTCGTGGTGCACCGCGGCATCGACGACGCGAGCCTACGGCGGAGCCTGCGTTGGGCGTGGCTGCTGGCGTGGGTGGAACGCGTCCGCAACGAGCGAGACCGGGGCCGGTATGCCGACGCCTTGGGCTTGCTGGAGACGTTTCGGTCGACCCCGTCCGGTGGGTCCGATGATGATGGTGCCGCGATCGTTGCGGTGCTGCTGGAACGCTCCATCCATCGTGCCCGTGCGGCGGCGGCGGACCGGGCGCGTCGGGCCGGCGATGCGCGGCGCTCTCGCGACGACGCATGGCGGTGTCTCGCGAACGTCGCCCACCGCCGGCCGAGGTTGCGGGATGAACTCTATGCAACCGTGTACGACCTGATCGGGCCGGACGCGGCGCCGACGTCGCTCGATGCGTTCGAGCTCGCGGCCACGGTGGCGGGGTTGCTGTTCGACGCGGGTCAGACACGGTCGGAGCCTGAGGCCGCGGCGCTGCTCGAGCGAGCGGTCGCGATCGGCGAGACGTTCCTGACCGGGCCGGGTCGCGACGCCGAGACGTTGCGCCCGGAGGTGTTGTTCAACGTCGCGACCGCGTTGTACCGGCTCGGTCGCGGCGTCGAGGCGTCTTCGCGTTTTCTCGATGTCGCGCGCCGGTACCACGGGTTCGACCATGCGGAGCGTGCGGCGACCCTGGCCGTCGAGGTCGCCGACGAGGCGTATCGCGACCCGAGTCTTGCCGGTCGCGAGGTCGTGCGGCAGCGGTACATGGAAGCGCTCGCGCTGCTCGTCACGCGCTACGGCCAGACGGACGCGGCGCGGTACTGGCGGTTCTTTTACGGCCAGGCGCTCGACGCGGAAGGGCGTTATGACGCAGCGGCCGTGCAGTACAGCCTCGTCGATGCGTCGCACGAGCACTATGTGGAAAGCGTGTTCCTGCACGCGCGGTGTTTGGCGCTCGTGGCCGAGCGCCGTGCGGCGGACCGCCCCGAGGATGTCGTGGCCGTGCGGCGCCGCGTGGACGCGTTCGTCGATCGCCAGCGGTCGTTCGCGACGATTGCGTCCGCGGCGCTGCAGCGCGAGCGCGATCCCGCCAGGATGCGCCTGATCCGCAGCATGATCGCCGAGGCCGAAGTCATCGCGGCGGAGCTACAGCTCATGCCGCAGATCGATCGTCCGGCCCATGCGCTGCAGCGGCTCGACGGGTTCGAAGGCGAACACGCCGGGGCATCACCACTCATGGGGCGGGTGCTCAAGGTTCGGATGATCGCGTACGAACGCCTCGGACGCCTCGACGACGCGACGGACGCGATTCCCGCGTACGTCGAGGCCGATCCACGTCACGCGTCCGCGACGTTGCAGACGCTGTACACGGCGATGGCGGCGTCGCTGCGGGACGGACAAGACGAACCCGCGGCGTCGCGGAAGGCGGACGCGGCCGTGCTTGTCGCTGAGACGCTCCGGGACCTGGCCGGTCGCGACGCGGATCCCGAGCGGCAGGAGGGGCGTTACGCGTTTTTCGAGATTCAACTGGCCGAGGCATATCTTGCCGCCGGACGGTTGGACGATGCGCGGGCGATGTTCGAACGCTACGTCCGCGAAACCGGCGCGGACGACGGTCAGGGTGTTCGCGGTGATCGGCGTGCGGTGACGGGGTTGGCCGAGACCTGCTACCAACTCGGGGCGTATCCCCGGGCGCTGCGGCTGTTCAACGGCCTGGCGGTGTCGCTTTCCGCGGACGATCCGTTGCGGTGGCATGCCCTGCTTCGTGACTTGCAGTGCCGCACCGCGCTGGGTCATGCCCCGGCCGGCATCGTCAAAGTGATCGAACAGCAGCGTGCGCTCTACGGTGCGCTCGGGGGCGCCGCGTTGGCGGCGGAGTTCGACCGGCTCGAGCGCGAAAACCGCCGGCGGCTTGACGAATGAAGGCGGACGCGGCGCTGGCGCGTGGTCATCTCGCCGCGACGATTCCGCATCATCCGGCGCGGGCTCGCGTGTATGTGGATGTTGCTCGTGGGCGATCCGCGCCCTCGGCGGCGAGCGCGCCGGTGGTGCGTCATGCGTGATGTTCGGATGCACGCCGCGGGGCCGGTTGACGCGTTGACGCTGCGGGGCGGCGTTCGTAGAGTGCCGGGCATGAGGAGCGGAACACGGTGACGCGCATGGACAGGCTGGACGTGGATCGCGCGATGGTGCTCGTGATCGACCTTCAGACGAAGCTGCTGCCGCTCGTCGCCGCGCATGACGCCCTACTGGCGTCCGCGTTGAAGCTGCTCGCCGGTACGCGCGTATTCGGTGTCCCGGTCCTCGCGACCGAGCAATACCCGAAGGGCATCGGGCCGACGCACGATGCGATTCGCCGTGGGATCGAAGACCCCGGTACGGAATCATCCGGTCGTGCGCGGGTCGTGGAGAAGCCGACGTTCAGTGCCTGTCGCGAACCGGCGGTGCGCGCCGCGCTCGCCGACATCGACCGGCCGCAGGTCATCGTCACCGGCATCGAGACGCACGTGTGCGTGCAGCAGACGGTACTGGATCTCGTCGCGATGGACTACGACGTGTTCGTGTGCGCGGACGCCGTCGGCTCGCGCGGCGCGATCGACCACGAGCGCGCGTTGCTGCGGATGCAACACGTCGGCGCCGCCGTGACGACCGTCGAGAGCGTGCTCTTCGAACTCTGCGACCGTTGCGACACCGCGCGGTTCAAGCAAATGCTGAAGGTCATCAAGGCATCGCCGCCACGCGATCGCTAGTATGATAGCGCTGGTGCTCCGATGCACCTGATTGGATAGGTGGCATGGGCAAGCAGCAGCTTGCCCGTGTCTCCCGGTGTCCGGGGCGCACGGGCAAACGAGTGTGCCCATGCCACGCGTCCGCCAGGCGGCGGCGCGGACCGCGAGGCGCGGCGTCCTATCGCGTACGTGTCGACCCGGAGCAACCGCGATCGTGTATGACGCTCCAACTGACGACGAGTGGATCGATGAGGCGGACGAGGGTCTGGACGATACCACATCCGACGTGCTCGTATGTCCGTCCTGCCGGCGACCGGTGCACGAGGAGACGCAGCAGTGTCCGCACTGCGGTGATTGGATCACGCCGGTATACCCGACCTCGCCGGTGCGGCGGTTCGTGTGGGTCGCGGTCGTGATGTTGCTGGTGTTCGCGCTGGCCGGCTTCACGCTGTGGCTATAGTCGTAGCCCGCGCCCGTTGGTGCGCGTCCTTGGCATTCGCGGCACCACGCAGGTTCGCTCACGCACGGACCGCTGCAGGCGACGGTGCCGGCGCCTGCCTTGTCCATCACGAGGCGCCCCACAGCCCATGCCGCATACCGACGGTCCCGAAGACATCGACGTTCACTGCGCGGAGTGCGGCTACAATCTCACCGGGGCGGTGAGCGGCCGGTGCCCGGAATGTGGCTGGGTCATCGAACCGAGCACGTTGGCCGAAGCGGCATCCCCGACGCGGCGCGTCTGGCGTCTCTTTGCCGGCGTCACGGCAGCGGTGGTCGGCGCCGGTACGTCGATGGCTGTGGTCTCGCTGCTTGGGGACGTACGCCCGTCGGCGGAGATGGCGCTGCTTGGGGGCTTGGGGCTGTCGGCCGTCGTCGGCTACGCAATCATCGCGTATCTTGCGTTGCGGCCATGGCGCGGTGATCATGCCCGGTGGCCGCTCCCTCGCGGAGACGCGAGCGCGGCGGTCGCGGCGCTGGCCGGCGTATCGATCGTTTTCGGGTTCGCGCTGGTGGTCATCCCTCAACACTTGCGGTCCCCGGCGGCGCTGGAATACGTCATGACGGTCGGCGTGTTCACGTTTCCTGGTTGGGCCCTGCTGGCGCTGTGGCTCGCGTCGTTTCGTGTGGTCGTGTTGGGTCAGGACGTACACGCGGCCGCGCTCGGCGAGACGCCCGAGTGCAGGCCCGAGCACGCGCCGTTTGTCGTCGACGTATTCGAGCGGTATCCGCGCGACGACGTAGCCATTGTGCAAACGTCCGCGCCGAGGGCGACGTCGCGCGAGATCGACGCTTCGATCGATCGCGTATGGCGGGCGGCCCTCGCGTCGGCCGCGCGCGACGGCAAGTTGCTCCACGACGGCGAGCTGGCACGGCTGGTCGACCTCGACCGGTCGGGGTCGCGGCTCACGCTCGTGCTCGGGCGTACGACGTACAGGGAGTTCGTCGGCACGAATCACGCGAATGTCGGCATGGTTCGTATCAAGGGCGACGCCTATCTGGCCAACCCGCTCGGCGTAAGCGTGGTCCCGGTGACGCGCGACGGCGTCATCGTCCTTGGCGTACGGAGCGACCGGGTCGCGTTTCACGCCGGTAACGTGCATCCGCTCGGCGGCATGGTGGAAGCGGCCGATCGGGGTGACGACGGGCGGTACGACGTCATCGGCGGCGCGCTGCGCGAACTCTCCGAGGAGATCGGTGTCACCACGGATGAGATCGTCCACCCGGCCGTGATCGGGTTGATTCGGGATCGCGCAATCAGTCAGCCGGAGCTGCTCGTCGGCGTCCAACTGACGCTCACGCGACCGGAGGTTGCCCGGCGCTTCGACGCGTGGCCCGACCACGACGAGCACGTCAGGCTGGAGTTCCTGCCCGACGAGCCGGACGCGGTTGCGCGGTGGATGCTGGACGCCGGCCCCACGACGCCCGTCGCGGAGGGCGCGGTTCTGTTGCACGGTCGGCACGCCTGGGGCCCGGCGTGGTTCGAGCAGGTGTGTCTGGTATGTTACGGGGAGCTGCCGGTTTTTGCCGCCGCGACGTCGTCGGGGCCGGACGCCTGATCGCCACGGTCCATGTCCGATGAACCGGGGCAAGCGGTGCGTCGAAAAAAAAGAAAAAACGGTGGTGACAATCGTCAAACGATCGGGTAGACTTATAGGGGCTCGTGGGGTAGCGTGTCCCGTCGGCTTCCGGTCTTTCCATCCGCCAGTACCGGTCCTATTGTGCTTCGCGCGTCCTGGCATGGCTGTGGCTGATGGGCTGGTCTACCCGGCAGGCCGAATGGGGCGACTGAGGCGTAGAACGAATCGTTGCGACACGGGTCGCGCTTCGGGGTCATGGTAGCACGTTGTTGTCCGCCGGCGCCGGGTTCGCGGAGCGCGGTGCTGTGGGGCGGCCGCCCGGTCGGGTGGTCGACATCGTCGAGGTCGTGTTGTTGCTTGTTGCATCGACGGCGTTGGGGCCGGTGGGCGCGATGGACATGGCCCGGTGTGTCCGCTTCCCGTGATCGGCGACAAACCCGTCATTGGGCTTTCGGGCGGCGTCGGTGCCGGGAAGTCGACCGTGGCGGGCATGCTGGCGTCGCTCGGCGCGGGCGTGATTGATTCAGACGCGCTGAGCCGGACCGCCCTCCGTGATCCCAAGGTCGTAGCGACGCTGCGCCGCTGGTGGGGGCCCGGCGTCTTGCGGGGGGAGGCCATCGACCGCCGGGCCGTTGCGGACATCGTATTCGCTCAGCCACCGGAGCTGGCGCGGCTCGAGGGGCTCCTGTATCCGTTGATCTCGCGCCGACGGGATGCCCTCATCGCGGCGTACACCGCGGACGACCGTGTTCGGGCGATCGTGATCGACAGTCCCAAGCTCTACGAGTCGGGGCTCGACGCACAGTGCGACGTTGTGATTTTCGTGGACACCGGCGCGCGGATTCGATCGCGGCGGCTTGTCGCCGACCGGGGTTGGGACCCCGAGGAGCTTCGGCGGCGCGAAAAACTGCAAAAACCACTTGACATCAAGCGGCGAAAGGCCGATTATACCGTTACCAACAACTCCAACATCGATGCGTTGAGCCTCGACGTAGAGCGAATTTTTTCCCAGGTGCTTACCTCGTTTTCATCGTAAGGCGGCAGGTTGTTACGGATCAGGCGTTCGCGAAAGCACACGGCACGCCACAGTCCACACCGATGTCCACCGACAAGCGGGTACCCGTGCCATTCAGGAGATAAGTCTCATGGCGAAAGCCAACACCGGTAAGGTGCGTACGGTCAAGAAGAAGACGGCGTCGCGGGCTGCGACGTCCACGGCCACACAAGTCGAAGAGGTGCCTCCCGACGCGGCGCCGGAGCCTGTCGAAGAGGCATCCACCGCTGATTCCGGACCGATCGACGCCGAAACACACGCCAAGTATGAGGAGATCAAACGCGGCGACATCCATATCAAGGAGCTCCAGCGCATGACCGTTCAGGAGCTTCACGACGTCGCGAAGCAGGAGGGCCTGGACGAGTACACCGGGCTCAAAAAGCAGGACCTTATCTTCAAGGTCCTCCGAGACCGTATCAACCGCAACGGGTTGATGTACGGTGAGGGCGTACTCGAGATCCTGCCCGACGGCTTCGGCTTCCTGCGCAGTCCGGAGTACAACTACCTGCCCTGCCCGGATGACATCTACGTCAGTCCGTCGCAGATTCGGCGGTTCGGGCTTCGGACCGGCCACATCGTCGCCGGACAGATTCGCCCGCCGAAGGAGTCGGAGCGATATTTCGCGCTGCTTCGGGTCGAGGCGATCAACTTCGAAGACCCCGAAGTCGTAACCGAGAAGACAAACTTCGAGGATCTCACGGCGCTCCATCCCGATCGCCGCCTCATGCTCGAAACCACGCCAGAAGAGGTCAACATGCGCATCGTCGACCTCGTCACCCCCATCGGTCGGGGCCAGCGCATGCTCATCGTGGCGCCGCCCCGAACCGGCAAAACCGTGCTGCTTCAGAAAATGGCCAACGCCATCACCGCCAACGACGCCGACGTCTGCGTCTTCATCCTCCTCATCGACGAGCGGCCGGAGGAAGTCACCGACATGCAGCGGCACACGTCCGCCGAGGTCGTCAGCTCGACGTTCGACGAGCCGGCGTCGCGGCACGTTCAGGTCGCCGAAATGGTCGTCGAGAAGGCGAAGCGCCTGGTCGAATACGGCAAGGACGTCGTCATCCTGCTGGACTCGATCACACGCCTCGCACGGGCCTACAACACGGAGGTCCCGCACTCCGGCAAGATCCTCTCCGGCGGCGTCGACGCCAACGCCCTCCAAAAACCCAAGCGGTTCTTCGGCGCCGCGCGGAACATAGAAGAGGGCGGGTCGCTCACCATCATCGGGACCGCCCTCGTCGACACCGGGTCGAAAATGGACGAGGTCATCTTCGAGGAGTTCAAGGGTACCGGTAACTCCGAGCTGCATCTTGACCGCCGGCTCGTCGAGCGCCGGGTCTGGCCCGCGATCGATGCGGCCGCGTCCGGCACGCGCAAGGAGGAGCTCCTCTTGGATCCCAAGGAGCTCGAGCTCGTGTTCCGCCTGCGGCGGGTCCTGGCCGACATGAACGTCATCGAGGCGATCGAACTCCTGCATGCGCGGCTCGCCAAGGTCCGTACGAACGCAGAGTTCCTCATGACGATGAACCTGCAATAGGATGAGCATGCAGACGCGCGCTTGACCGGGGATCTAGCTGCCCTCGCCGGCGGTGTGTGGGGCGCCGAGCGATACAGGCGCAGCGCCGTGTTGCATCAACGCCCCGACCCGGTGTATGCTCACGTGTCGTCTTGCGGGGCTCGGCGGCGACCCAAAACCGAACCACGCCCGTGAGCCACCGGCCGGTAGCCAAACGCTCACGACCAGGCGTGAACATGCACCAGACTGGCGCTTGTGCACGGATGGACTCATGGGTTGGGGCGAGCCGAGCCGCGAGCGCAAGCGACCGGTTCTTTCGCAGCAAGCGCGACGCTCCGCCCGCCGCACCTTCGCGGTCGCGGCTCGGAGTATCCGTCAATGGACGCGCGACAAAGCACAGGGTAACCACTGCTCGGCGCGGACCCCCGTCGGCGAGCCCTGTGTCGCGACGGACCGGCCGATTCCGTGACGCTCGGGCCCGGGCCGATGGAAACCGATTCACGAAAGGTGTACGCGATGAAACTCAGCATCAAGTATTGCGGCCAGTGAAACTACCTCCCCAAGGCCGCCGGTCTGGCGGATGCACTCAAACAGCGCTTCGGCGTCACGGCCGAGCTCATCGAAGGTGCCGGGGGCGTGTTCGACGTACACGTCGATGGCACGCAGATCTGGTCGAAACACGACACGGGCCGGTTCCCCGAACACGACGAGGTCATCGACAAGATCGCCGACCTGAGCGCCAAGGCGTAGCGGCTTGGCGCCGGTCGCGGACCGCTTCGCGGGGGTCCGTCGTCGCCGGAGTGCCGGCCGACACCGGCCGTGTGCGCCCGCGTCGTAGCCGCCCGCGATCATGGCAGCCTCCGGCGCTTGTTGCGTCACCGTTGTGCGTCGTGCCGTCCTTGCCTTCCCTATGACGCACGCGGCCGCCCCCCGCCGTGCGGCGCCTCCGCGGCCACAGGGAACCACGACGCTGTGGGTCTGGGCTTGCCGCGGCCGCTGCGTTGCGGGATAATCGACGTGCAGCCGTATTGGTCCGCGTTCCGCCGGGGCCGGTGGTCACGGTGTTCCGTCGGGCAGGGACCGACCGAGCGGGCGGCGGCATGACGGAATCCACGACACGGAGTCCCTGACATGAGTGGCACCATCACATGGTTCGGACACGCCACGATCCGGCTCGAGCTCCCGGATGAACGGGTTGTCATGATCGACCCGTGGTTGAAGGACAACCCGGCCTGCCCGGACGCGCTCAAGAACGTGCCAAGGTGTGACATGATCGTCGTGACGCACGGCCACGCCGATCACATCGGCGACGTCGCGGCCCTCGTTTCGTCGTTCGATCCGCCCGTCGTGGCAAACTTCGACCTCTGCAGCGTCCTGCAGAAACACATTCGCAAGGGGCGGTTCACCGGCATGAACACCGGTGGCACGACGACCGTGGACGGCGTCCGCGTATCGCTCACGCAGGCGTTCCACTCGTCGGGCGTTGACCTCGGCGACGGCGTCCAATACGGCGGCATGCCGAACGGCGTGGTGCTCGCCGTGGACGGCCTCGCCACCGTCTACCACGCCGGCGACACGGACGTCTTCTCCGATATGCGGCTCATCGCCGAGTTGTGGTCGCCCAACGTGTGCATCCTCCCCATCGGGGATCACTTCACGATGGGCGCCCGCGGCGCCGCGATCGCGGCCGACATGCTCGACCCGGCGGCGATCCTGCCGGTGCACTACAAAACGTTTCCGCTCTTGGCGCAGTCCGCGGATGCGTTCCGCGACGCGCTCTCCGCAAGGTTGCGCGAGCGACTCGTCGTCGCCGACGTGGGACAACCGCTGCGCTGGACTTCGACCGGTGTTTCCCGGTAACATGCGGAAGCAGGCCGCCTGCCACGGGCATTCCCCTGGTAAGACCGAGGTGGCTTGACCTTCCACGGTCGGCCTGCGGGTCCGCCGCAACCGCTTCGACGTAGCCTTCCATCGATCGGATCCGGTGGCACCGCCCACAGGCGGCACCACGCCCGGCTGGTGCCCGGTCTTGGCGGCTGCGGCCCGGTGCCGCGGCGCCGGTGCGGTCGCGAGCGGACAAGGGTCGCGGGGTTCCGGGTCGCCACAGTGTTCCTTGGTCGTCGTGGGTTCTTTGGAGGTTCTTACCATGTTTCGAGTTCGCTCACGTATTGTGTTCGCGGTGTGGCTGCTTGCTTCCGTCGGTGTCGGGTTCGCCGACACGCTCCGATTCCCCGCGGACCGGCCGGTCGACATCCAACACATCAGGCTTGATCTCAACATCGACCTCCCAGGCAAGACCGCATCCGGTACGGCGACCACGCGCCTCGTCGCGTTGCGAGACGTGCCGTCGATTCGGTTCGACGCGGTGGATTTCGACGTCGCCAGCGTCACGCTTGTGCGCCGCGGCGGTCCGGCCAAAGACGTGGACTTCATCAACGACGGCGCGTCGATCGAAGTGCTCCTGGGGGACGATCCGCTCGTGCGAGGCGAGACGGCCATGGTGCGCCTCGCGTATTCCGTCACCGATCCGAAGATGGGGTTGCACTTCTTCGGGCCAACGGACGCGGAGCCCGACGTCCCGCTCCAGGCCTGGTCACAGGGCGAATCCATCGAAAACCGATACTGGTTCCCGAGCTTCGATCACCCCAACGAAATGCAGACCACCGAGATGGTTGTGACCGCGGCGGCCGGCAACGAGGTCGTGTCCAACGGGAGACTCGTCTCCAAGAAGGAAAACCCCGACGGCACCGTCACGTTCCACTGGCTCCAAGACAAACCGCACGTCGCCTACCTCGTCACGCTCGTGGTCGGGCGGTTCTACGTCGAGGAAGAGAGCTGGCGCGGCCGACCGGTGGTCTACTACGTGCCGGAAAAACACAAGGACGACGTGCAACGGAGCTTCGGCCATACCGTGCGGATGTTGGAGCACTTCAGCAATACCATCGGCGTCGAATATCCGTGGGACAAGTACGCCCAGATCTGCGCGGAGCAGTTCGGCGGCGGCATGGAAAACACGAGCGCCACGACGCTCGGCGACGGCACGCTCCACGACGAGCGGGCGCACCTGGACACGAGTTCCGACGGGCTCGTGGCGCACGAGCTCGCGCACCAGTGGTTCGGCGACCTCGTGACGTGTAAGGACTGGTCGCACCTGTGGCTCAACGAGGGCTTTGCGTCGTACATGGAGCCGGTGTGGTACGATTACGATCGCGGTCGCGACGACTACGACTACGCGATTTTTCAAGACATGCGCAGCGCGATCCGCGGCGGCAAGGATCGGCCGGTCGTCGATCTCAAGTATCAAGACCCCGACGACATGTTCGACAGCCGCGCGTATCCGAAAGGATCGTCCATCCTCCACATGCTCCGTCACCGCGTGGGGGATGAGCTCTTCTGGCGGTCGATCAAGCGCTACCTCACGGAGCACGCACACACGCCCGTGGAAACATCCGACCTGCGTAAGGCGTTCGAGGCGATCACCGGGCGGTCGCTTCAGCGGTTCTTCTACGATTGGACCCAACGCCCCGGCGCGCCGTCGCTCGATGTCGCGTTCAAGTGGCTCGAGGGCGACAAGCTCGCCCGCGTCGTCGTCAAACAGACCCAAGACGCCGACCCGTTCCACTTCCCGTTCGAGGTCGAGTTCCGTTTCGACGACGCCGAGCCCATCATGTTCAAACGCGACATTACGGAAAAGCAGGCGCGGTTCTTCATCCCGCTCCCGAGCAACCCCACGATGGTCCGCGTCGATCCGCGCAGCGCCGTGCTCAAGGAGATCAAGGAGAACAAGGGCCGCGACCTCTGGGTCAATCAGCTAACGCATGATCCGTCCGTTGTGGGTCGGATCCTCGCGGCCCAACACTTCGGCGACGCGGGCGGTGATCGCGACGTTGACGTGCTCGCGGACGCGCTCATGACCGAGCCGTTCTGGGGCGTCGGCGCCGAGATCGCCCGGGCACTCGGCAAAGCCGGCGGCGACAAGGCCCGCGATGCCCTGCTCAAGGGGCTCACCCATGAACACCCGAAGGTCCGGGCGCCGTGCGCATCGCAGCTTGCTTCCTTCCACGGCGACGAACGTGTCATCGGAACGCTCTACGCGCTCATCGACGCCGGCGATCCGAGTTACCGGGTCGAGGCCGCGGCCATACGTTCCTACGGCCGTGTCACCGGCACCGATGCCGTGAAGTTTCTCACGTCCCTGCTGAGCCGCCCATCGCACCGCGAGCAGATCCGCTCGGCCGCACTCTCGGCCATAGGGAACCAGGAGGAGCCCGACGGACTCGACGTCCTCCTGGAGTGGACCCGCCGTGGCCATCCCCGCCGCTGTCGCCAGGCTGCGATCCGCGCGATCGGTACGTTGGCCGACACCGTTCAGCTTGAAGACAAAGACCTCACGCGGATCGTCGATGCCCTCGTCGAGACGATCGCGGGCGAACACCGCTGGACCCAACAGGCCGCGATCAGCACACTCGGCCGGCTCGGCGACGCCGCGAAGCCGGCGCTCGCCGCGCTCCGCGCCATTCAAACGAACGACCCGGAGCCGCGCACGCGTCGCGCCGCAAAACGCGCCGTCGAGAAGATCACCGCGACCACGCCCGCGAAGGTGCAGGTCAAGGAACTCCGCGAAGAACTCGAAGCGCTTCAAAAGGCCAAGGAGAAGCTCGAACAGCGCCTCGAACGCCTCGAATCCAAGGGCGCCGAAAAGGTCGCCCAGGCGACCCCCGCGTCAGTCAGTTGAGTGACATCCCTCTTGCTGCGTCTCCATATGTGGGTTCCCCGCCCTTCGCCTTCAGCGAAGCGTGGAGGACGGACACGCGACGCGCACACATCCAGCGCTTCAGGGATCACGAGCACTCGTCCGCGCGGTCGCAATGCTTGACTGGGTCCGGTTCGGGGCGTTATGCTGTTCGTGTCAAGTCAACATTGCGCCCACTATGCCAGGGAGGAGGTGCAGACGTGTCGACTTGCCCGACGCTTATATCCGCCGCTGTTCCGGTTTGCATGCCACACTTCGGCCCACCGTCGCGGATATTCAACGGGTGGAAGTTACGCGCCAATCAACGTGTATTCGCGGTCCTGGCGCTTTCGGGTCTTGCGTGGCTTTCAACCAATGCGCGTGCTCAGGGTCCCGTCGGGGCGTGTTGCTTGCCGGGTGACATCTGTTTCGAAGGGACGACGGCTCACGATTGCGCCCTGATTGGCGGGACGTATCTCGGTGACGGTCTCACGTGTGACGCAGACCCCGACAACGACGGCGCCGTCGGGTGCGACGACGGCTGCCCGCTCGACCCGAAGAAGACCGATCCCGGCGTCTGCGGTTGTGGTGTCCCGGACGACGGGGCCGACGCCGACATGGACGGCGTCCCGGACTGCATCGATCTTTGTCCGGATTCCTTCG
>JBHHVO010000012.1:0-19817 GCA_046754365.1 Phycisphaerae bacterium
CCGCTTTCTTGCGGGTGCGTCGCGTGCGCATACGTTGGCGGTTCGCCCGCGGACGCCGGCGCCTTGGTGACGCTCGGCCACCGTGGCGCGCTGCGACCGGTGTGGCGGGATGAAACCGGCGCGATTCGTCGTTCCGTATCGTGTTGGGCACGCGGTGCGGCGACCGGGCTTGATCGGGGTCGGGACTCCGGGGGGGGCAGCGCGGGCGTTCGTTGGCCGGCGTGCGATCGGCCGGACTTCATGGGGCGGTTGATGGACGACGCGGCGGCGGCGTTCCTGCGGTTCATCGGGCCGCATTGGAAGCCCATGCATGTGGTGGCGCGGCGGTACGCATCCTGTGGGGATGCCGCGCGCGATCTCGTTCAGGAAACGCTGCTTCGGGCGTGGCGGAGCTTCTCACCGGCGGACGGGCGGGACTACGGGCGCGCCTGGCTTTATGTGATCATGCGGAGTGCGGCGGCGGACTGGAGTCGATCGGCGGGCCGGCGGATCGGCATGGTGCCCGCGTCGCACGCGGAGCTGACGGAGCTCGCGGGCGCGGATCTTACCGAGCCGTTTCAGCCCTGGCCGGCGATGGACGAGGCGCGGTTTCGCGAGTTTCTCGATGACCACGTCGTCGCGGCGCTCGAGTCGCTCGAGCCCCGGTTTCGCGAAGTGATCATTCTTTCGGTCGCGGGCGGGCTGACGTACCGCGAGATCGGTGCCGTACTCGACTGTCCGATCGGGACGGTCATGTCGCGGATGGCGCGGGCCCGGCGAGCCCTGCGAGCGCAACTCGCGGGTTTCGCGCGACAGCGCGGTTGGGTGCGGGAGCCGATGCCGTGACATGCAGCGAGGCCCGCGAATACCTGTTTGCCTTCCTGGACAGCGAGCTCGAGGCACCGCTGAGCATCGAGCTGCAGTTGCACCTGGATGGGTGCGAGGCGTGCGCCCGCGAGGCGGAGATCGAGCGGACCACCCGCACGCGGCTCGTGGCGGCGGCGGAGCGCGCCTGCGGCGCGGTACCGCCGCTCGACACGGCCACCGCGGTGCTCGGCGTTGATTCCGGCGAATCGAGGACGGTGGGGCCGGTCGCGCGGGTTGCGTCATGGGTGCGGGGCGTTGTAGTTCGCCCGGGTCGTGCCGGTGGGGCGGCGTGGTCAAGGCGCCGACTGGTGCGGTGGGGCGTCGGGAGTGTTGCGGGTGTCGTAGGGCTGTGGTGGCTCGTGGCGGGTGCGTTGTGGCCGGCGACGCCACGGCGGTTCGCGGAGATGCTCGTCGGCGATTTTGAGCATTTCGTTGCGGCGGGGCGCCGGGTGGAGCTGGCATCATCCGACCCGGATACGGTGGCGGCATGGCTTCGGCGCCGGACATTGCTGGGCGTAACGGTGCCGCAGCCGGCCGACGCGCGGTGGCGTCTGGTGGGCGCTCGCCGTTGCACGCTTGCGGGTCGTGCGGCTGCGTTTGCGGTGTACGACGTGGACGGCGCGGTTGTTTCCCTGGTCGCGACGTCGATCGGTGATCGCGCGTTCTCGGGCATGACGGACGTGCGCCGCGCGGGTCGTCGCCATTGGCGGGATCACCACCGGGGGTATACGGT
Source organism: Phycisphaerae bacterium (assembly GCA_046754365.1). Taxonomy (GTDB): domain Bacteria; phylum Planctomycetota; class Phycisphaerae; order UBA1845; family UBA1845; genus JBHHVO01. The sequence goes on from JBHHVO010000012.1 coordinate 1,580, forward strand.
TGTGGCGTGTCGGCGCGGGGCGCTGGCGTACGCGGCCGTGTCCACGTTGGCGGAAGAGGAACTCATCGTTTTGATGTCGGGCATACAACATGAAGATCATTGAGTCGCTGCTCTATCCCGCGATCGTCCTCGTGCTCGCGGTGGTTGTCATCGGCGGAAAGGCGATGTGGGACATTCCGGCCGACCTGCTGCCGCAGTTTGAGACGCCGGCCGTACAGATCGTCTGCTTCTACCCGGGCATGCCGCCGGAAGTGATGGAGCGTGACATCATGAGCCGGCTCGAGCGTTGGACGGGCCAGTCGGTGGGGATCGAACACCAGGAAGCCAAGGCGATGCTCGGCGTGTGCGTGGTCAAGGACTTCTTCAACGAAGACATCGGGTTCGACACGGCGATGTCGCAGGTGACGTCGTACGCGATGTCGGACATGTTCTACCTGCCGCCGGGGACGATCCCGCCGATGGTGATGCCGTTTGATCCGACGGCGTCGGTCCCGCTGTGTCTGGTGAGCGTGTCGAGCCCGACCATGACGGAGAAGGAGCTGTACGACGTCGCGTACTACGAGCTGCGCAACCGCCTCCAGTCGATCCAGGGCGTGATCGCGCCGGCGGTATACGGCGGGGTTCTGCGGCGGATTCTGGCATACGTGGATCCGATGGAGCTCGCGGCGCGGGGCCTGTCGCCGATGGACGTCGTGAACACGCTGCAGAATCAAAGTGTATTTATTCCGACCGGCAACGCGAAGTTCGGCGACATCGACTACCAGATCATCTCGAACGCGATGCCGAAGCGGGTCGAGGAGCTCAACGACATCCCGATCCGGTCCGACAACGGGACCGTCGTGTTCATGCGCGACGTGGCCGAGGTCAAGGACAGCCATCAGATTCAGGGCAACAAGGTTCGCATCAACGGCCGGACGATGGCGTACATCCCGATCTACCGTCAGCCGGGTGCGAACACGCTCATGATCGTCGATTCGATTCGCAGCAAGCTCGAGCGCATCAACGTCCGCCTGCGTCAGATGGACCCGAAGGCGAAGGACCTGGTGCTCGGGGTCGTGATGGACCAGTCGGCGACGGTTCGTGCGTCGATCAAGTGGCTGCAGGTGTCGGCGGTGCTCGGGGCGCTGCTGGCGGGCGTGGTGGTGCTGGTGTTCTTGCGCAGCCTGCGCCTGACGTTCATCGTCTTTTTGGCGATCCCGATGTCGATCCTCGCGGCGCTGATCGGGCTGCGCATCACGGGGGACACGATCAACAGCATGACGCTCGGCGGGCTCGCGCTGGCGATCGGCATCCTGGTGGACCAGTCGATCGTCGTGTTGGACAACATCGTGCGGCACGTGCGGATGGGCAAGCCTCGCGCCCAGGCGGCGCTGGACGGTACGCGCGAGGTGTTCCTGCCGGTGCTCGTGTCGACGATCACATTCCTGGTCGTGTTCCTGCCGGTCGTGTTTCTCAAGGGCATCCCGCGGTTCTTGTTCGAGCCGCTCGCGATTACCGTGACGTTCGCGGTGCTCGCGAGCTATGTCATCGCGATGTTCGTGATCCCGGTCTTCTCGGCGAGACTGGTGCGGGAGGGCACGGGCGGCAAGGACGGCGACGCGTCGGGCCGGATGCCCGCGTGGTTTGCGTCGCTGTTTGCGCGGATGATGAGCGCGCGGTATGTTGTGATTCTCGGCGCGGTGCTGCTTGTGGTCGGCGCCGGCGCGGTGGCGCTGTCGCTCGGGCGAGAGCTGTTTCCGCCGGTGGACTCGCACCAGTTCACGATCTACGTACGGCTGCCGTCCGGCACCCGGCTGGAAAACACCGAGCGCGTCGTGGCATCGATCGAGCAAAGCATCATCGACGAACTCGGTGAGCCCGATCCGGACCCGGACGCGGAGCAGCACGCGGATTCGAATCTGCGGATCCTGATTTCCAATATCGGCGTACTCATGGACTGGCCGGCGGCGTACACGCCGAACAACGGTCCGATGGACGCGTTCATGCTCGTGCAAACCAAAGGCAAGGCGGGGCATCCCGACACGTTCGCGACGGTCGACACGCTGCGCGAGCGGCTCCATCGAGAGTTTCCCACGGTGGATTTTGCGTTCGACACCGGCGGGATGATGACGGCGGCGATGAACTTCGGCCTGCCGTCGCCGATTCAGATTCAGGTGAGCGGCAGCGTCCTGGAGACGCAGCAGGACATAGCCAGGGAAGTTCGCCGGATCGTCGCGACCACGCCCGGCACGACCGACGTGCGGATCGCGCAGCGGCTGGATTATCCGCAGATCGGCGTCGAGGTGGATCGCGTCAAGGCCGCGCAACTCGGGCTCGCGCAGGAGGACGTGATCAAGAACATCGTGACGGCGGTCAACTCAAGCATCGGCTTCAACCCCGCGTTCTGGATTGCCCCGAACTTCAACCACTATTTTATTGGTGCGCAATACACCGAATCGGCCATCCAGTCCCTCGAAACGCTTCGCGACATTCCCATCACGGGCGCCAGCAGCCACCAGCCGATTCCGCTTCGCAACGTAGCGACTTTCTACCGTACGACGGGTCCCGCGGTGGTGAACCACCACAACATCACACGCGTAACCGACATCTTCGCAAACGTGGCCACTGGCCATGACGCCGGGTCGGTCGCGGATGACATCGAGCAGCGTGTCGCGGCGTCGACGTTTCTCAACGCGGAACGCAAGACCGACGAGCGCGGTGCGTTTTACGATCTTACGGGTGACCTGAAGGGGTACAGCTTTCGGATCAAGGGCGAAACGGAAACGATGCGCAGCGCGTTCGAGCAGTTTTCGACCGGGCTCATCATTGCCGCGATCCTGGTGTATCTTGCGATGGTCGCGCAGCTCCGGTCGTTCTCGGTCCCGCTCATTATCATCGCGAGCGTCCCGCTCGGCATGGTCGGCGTGGTCGCGGCGCTCAAAGTAACCGGCACGAACTTCAACATCCCCGCGTTCATGGGTGTTATCATGATCACGGGCATCGTCGTGGAATACAGCATCATCCTGCTCGAGTTTGCGAACCAGCGTGTCCGGCAGGGATTGTCCGTGCGGGACGCGATGCGCGACGCCACGTGGATCCGGCTCCGACCGATCCTCATGACGTCCACGACGACGTGGCTCGCGCTCATCCCGATGGCGTACGGCGCCGCGGGCGGCGAGGCGAACGCACCGCTCGCGCGGACGGTCATCGGCGGCGTGCTCGCCGCCACCGTGCTGACACTCGTGGTCGTGCCGTGTCTCTACGTGATGGTCAAACGTGCGCCGGCGGCTCAGCCGGGCGGCGTGACGGGCTGAGCAGTTGCCGGGGAACCCGACCGGGTCCGTGATCATGCCGGCGGTCCACTGGTCGGGAAACCCGAGGGGGCGCCCGCATGGACTGTACAACGCAATCGGACCCCCTGGCGCCGGCGAGCGGGTTCTCTTGTGCGACGTTCGGATCGCGGACACCCCGCGCGTGCGCTTGGGGCTCGGATCAGGCCCGACGGATGACCCATGCGGCGCCGGTCGGGCAGCGAGGCATTATCAAGACGTGGCGACGACGCCAGAGGAGTTGGATGAACATGACGCATACCCATCGTAGGATCCCGTCCACAGCCGGACGCGCTGAGCGGCTCGTCGCGATGGCTGCATTGGCGCTGGCCGGGTGTCAGGTCGCGTGCGCGCAGCCGACACCGCCGCCCGCCGACGGCGGTCACGCCGTGAACGTCCAAGTCGTCAAACCGGTTCGGCGGGCGGTCGTGCGCGAGCTGGCGATGCCGGCGACGCTCATGGCGGACGAGCAGGTGGACTTGTTCGCCAAGACGAGCGGTTACGTGGCGGATATCGACGTGGACATCGGCGACCACGTCAGCAAGGGCGATGTGCTCGTCGGATTGAGTGTCCCCGAGATGGCGGACGAGCTGCATCAGGCCGAGGCCGTCGTCGGGGCGAAGCGAGCCAGGGTCCGCGCGCTACAGGCCAAGGCGACCCAGGCGCAGCGCATGGTGGAAACCGCGCGTGCCCAGGTTCGACGCTACGAGGCAGAGCACCGACTCGGCACGATCAATCTCACGCGCAAGCAGGCACTCCGCAAGGGCAACGCGATCCCCGAACAGGCCCTCGACGAGGCGACGAGCGCGCACGCGATTACCGAGGCGAAGTTGCAAATCGCCCAGGCCGGCGTCGCCGGCGCGGAAGCGGAGCTACAGGCGGTGGAGGCCGACGTTGAGGTGGCGGAATCCGAGGTGACCGTCGCGCTCGCGAGCGTCGCGCGGCTCAAGACACTCATGGCGTATGCCTCGATCAGGGCACCGTTCGACGGCGTCATCGCGATCCGAAGCGTGGATCACGGTGCCTTCGTCCGGTCCGCCACCGAGGGCACGGCGACGGCGCTGCTCCGCGTGGTGAAAACCGACCGCATCCGCATTGCACTCGACATTCCCGAAATGGACGCCGTGTACGTCCGCGTCGGCACGAAAGTGGACATCGACGTCAAGGCGTTGGCCGCGCCCCCGTTTTCCGCGACCGTGTCGCGTACCGCACGGGCGCTCAACCCGGCCACGCGCACGATGCGGGCGGAAATCGACATCGATAATCCGGACGGCCGATTCGCGCCGGGCATGTACGCACAGGTTGTGGTCAACCTCGAGTCCAAGGCGTCGGCGATGATGATCCCGTCGAAGGCGATTCGCGCAAGCGGCGACGAGATGGTCGTCCTGGTGAGCGTGGATGGTGTCGTCAAGTCCAAGCCGGTCCGCGTGGGCCACGACGACGGCATCTGGGCGGAGATCGTGTCGGGGCTGGACGGCGGGGAACTCATCATCACATCGACCGGTGGCGCCATCGCGCCGGGCACCGCGGTGTCTCCGGTTTTCGTGGGGTCGTAGGAAACACAACGAATGGCATGTGAACGCAAACCAAGGTGCACGCGTAGGCTTCACTTGTCCTGCGCGATGCTCGTGTCGGCGGCGGGGTGCGCTTCGCACGAACCCGATGTCGCAACGCCGCAGCGCCCCGACGTCGCACCGGTCGCCGCGACGGATCGGGGCGATGTGCTGCGCCTCGACGCCGGGGACGTGGCACCGATGTACACGGAGGTGCTCGCGGTGGACCTGCCGGCGGTGGTCGATACCGCCGTCGCGCAGAACTTCGAGATCCGCCTGGCCCGCCAGGCGGTCATCGCCGCGCGCGGCAGGCTCGAAAGCACCGTCGGCGCGGTGTTCCCGGCGCTCGTCCCCACCGCGCTGTTCGAACATGTCGAAGGAACCGTGCGCGCGACGGAGGGGAACCTGGTCGGTGTCGGGTTCAACACATTCCAACCTTCCATCGCGGTGCAATGGGTTGTGAATCCCGGGCGTGTGATCAAGAACATCGTCGCGGCACGGAAGCGGTTGTCGGCCTCGGCGCAACAGGAGCGCGCCGTCGTGCTCGAGACACTGCGCACGTCGGTGGTTCAATACTACGATCTCGTGCTGGCGCAATCCCGCGTGTCGGCCGCGCATCAGGGGGTGACCGAGGCCGAGGAACTCCTGCGGATCAACAAACTCCGCACGGCGACCGGAACGGGTGTCCTCGCCGACGAGCTGCGTGCCGAGGCCCGCGTTGCGGAACGCCGTCAGGACCTCATCTCCGCTATGAGGCGGTTCTACGATGCGTCCGTCGCGCTCGCCGTAACGCTGCATCTCGACGCTTCGGTCACGCTCGTGCCCAACGTCGGCGAGCTTCCGCTCAAGCATCTCGTGCGCCCCGATATTGATATCGTGGATCTGCTCGATATGGCCGTCGCGTTCCGGCCGGATCTCGAGCGCGTGCGCACGCTCGTCGAGGCGCTCGCCGCGGACACCGGCGCAACGTGGTGGGGTGCGTTCGGTCCGCAGTTCCAGGCGTCGTACCAGTACGGCGGGATCACCGGACACGCCAACAACGTCGTGCCCGCGGAAGGTATTCCGAGCAACCTTATCATCAATCCGGCGTCACCCACGGGGTCGTTCAGCCCAAATCCCGCGGCGAACGGGTTCATCCGGGAGGGCATCCTTCGTGGATCACGGCGGGCGCAGGGCCGTGGTGATCAAACGTTCGGCTTCAGCGATCAGCAGCGCGCGAGCGCCGGCGTCGGTTGGCGGCTCAGCGTTTCGGCGTTCGGAGACCTGAAGACGGCCAAGGCCGTGGAAAAGCAGGCGCGTATCGATGCCGAGCGCCAACTCGACCGCGTCCGGGCCGAGGTCGTCAGCACCATGCAGGCGAGCCATGCAAACCTTGAGCTCATCGCGCTTTCGCATCGGCAGGTCGTGGCGGCCGACGAGGCGCTCAGACTCACTGAAGCGAACCTCGAGGCCGGGAGCATGACCACGCTCGACGTGCTCCAGGCGCAGGATACCGTTACGCAGGCCCGCCTTCGCCATGCGGAGGCGGTCGTCCGCTACAATCAATCTCAGGTCAATCTCCTGGCCGCGCTCGGGTTGTTGGACAAAGCGACGCTCCTTGGACAGGAAACCACGACGGACGTGCCCGAGCACGAGTCGGCCCCGGCCGGCTGACGGTCCGTTGGACACGTCAGGTCGCTCGGTCCGCGGCCGCCCGTTGTCTCGGGGTGCGACGCTTGAGCGGGGTTGCCAACCGCCGCGTTGGCGGCCTATAATCCCGGTGTACCGAGACGGCGGCCCGATTCTTATGGCAGGATCACGTCACGCCGCGGGTCGTCCAACGGTATGTGGTATGTGCTCGGATCGCCGAGCATCGCACCCCGCCACGGCGGGTTCAAGTCTTCGTACGCGGGAGGACGGCCATGTGGAGTGAACACAGTGAGGGGCCTGACGGCGGCTGCGCATTTCCCTTCGTCGATCGCCTGGACGAACGCACGTCGCGCATCGAGAAGGGCATGACGCTGCGCGACTATTTCGCCGCGCAGGCACTGGTCGGGATGCTTTCCGGTGCCGGCGCCGTCGACTACCAGGTCACGGCGCAGATGGCCTACGAGATCGCCGACGCGATGGTCGAACGCCGCGGCGCGCGCAGCACGAGTAGCCCGTGATGCCAGGCATCATGAGCGTCTGAGTCAGCGCGCCGGCAGCGCCGTGTCACTACACCGAGATGTCGATGGAACCGCCGCCGGCTGACCCGCCGGTGACGTCATACGCCTGCGTTGCGGCCACCTGGCTTGTGGCGACGGACGTGTACGTGAACGACGCAGCGTGAAACGACATCGTGCCCGCGGCCGCTCCGGCGTCGATGCCCGCTTGCCCGAGCCCGTCGAACGCCCAGCTCAGGGCATTGCTTTCGTCGGATCCCTTCCCGTCGCCTCCGAGCAATGCGAGGAGGATGAGCAGCGCGATCAGCATCTGCACCGCCCTGTTTTGCTCGAGACCGCCGCCCGCGCCGGAGATCAATTCACGGACGTCCGCTCCAATGCCGCCGGCATATAGCCCGCTGACGGTGGTTGTCGTACTCACCATCGACGCGGACGATGACTGCGCCCCCTGGGTGACCGCGGGCGCCGCGGACTGCATGTCGCCTGAAGCGACGCCGATCGATGTAACGGGTCCCATAACGCTTCGCCTCCTCCCAAACCGCGTGACCGTACCACGTATGGCACCGCCAGTGCCGGCGCGGCACGACCGCACGCCGTTTCGCAAGGATGTGCGTAACCAATTGCCGTGTGAGACGTTACGGCGGTCATTTCGCCGTGCGCGATCGTAACGGTCGTGCCGGCGCGTACACACCGCACAACACGGCGACGCGCTGACGCATCCGCCACGCCCGCGCGAAGCGCAAGACGCCCGCCGGGCGATCGTGATTCCGACGCGCCCGTCGGGCCGCGGGGACGCCGAGTCCCCTCCGCGCCACCCGGTGGGCGAGGCTCCCGCCGAGCCAGGCGTTGCATACACCTTGGGCGTGGCCGACAGCCGCGGCGGGGCGGCTCCGGTCCGGCGAGCGCCGCCGCTTCACCATGCCGCGCCGGCACCGTACCATACATGCGCTATGGTTCGAGATCGCATCATCTCCACCAACCGCCGACCCGACGACGGACCGATCGACGCGGCCCTGCGCCCGAGGTCGCTGGCGGAGATGGTCGGACAACGGCCGCTCATGGAGAAACTCACGATCGCGATGACCGCCGCGAAACAGCGCGGCGAACCGCTCGACCACGTGCTCCTTGACGGCCCGCCGGGCCTCGGCAAGACGACGCTCGCGCACGTGGTCGCCGGTGAGATGAGCGGCCGGCCCCCGCGCATCACGTCAGGCCCGTCACTCGCGAAACAGGCCGACCTGATGACGCTCCTCACGAATCTCGACACCGGTGACATCCTCTTCATTGACGAGATCCACCGCCTTCCACGCATCGTGGAGGAGTTTCTCTATCCGGCGATGGAGGACTTCCGCGTCGATTTCACGATCGAGGGCGGCCTGAGCGGACGCGTGGTCAACTTCGCGCTCAAGCGCTACACGCTCATCGGCGCGACCACGCGCGCAGGCATGCTTACCGGGGCGATGCGCGACCGCTTCGGCCATCGCTACCACCTCGCGTTCTACCCGACCGAGGATCTCACGGTCATCCTCCGTCGCGCGGCCGGGCGGTTGGATGTGACCGTGCGGGACGGCGCGCTCGAGGCGATCGCGCGGCGCAGCCGCGGCACGCCGCGTGTCGCGATCCGCCTGCTCAAGCGCGTGCGCGACTTCGCCCAGGTCCGGGCGGACGGGGTGCTGCATCCCGCGATCGTGGAGGATGCCCTCGAGATTCAACAGGTCGACACATTGGGGCTGGATGAATTGGACCGGCAGTTCCTGCTCGCGCTCATCAGAACCTACGACGGCGGGCCGGCCGGCATTGACGCAATCGCCGCCACCATGGGGCAGGAACGCGACACGCTCGAAGACGTCGTGGAGCCCTACCTCCTCCAGACCGGGTTCCTTACGCGGACCCGTCAAGGCCGCCAGGCCACGCGCGACGCGTACACACACCTCGGCCTGCCATACCCCGCGACCACCACCACAGCGGAAACATCCGACCACGACGCCACGCTGTTCTGACGGCGGCGACATCTAGCGTTCGGCCCCCTACGGGACGTATCCGCCGATCGCGCGCGGATCGCCCCCGATGTCTCTGCGGCGCGGTTCCGCGCGACGTTCATCGTGTTGCGGTGGTTTTGATGACCGTGTGGCCGGTTCGCTTGATTTGAATTGTGCACGTGCGTACGATATGCCGATTGTACACGCAGATCGACCCGCGCGGCGCGGGAGATTATCGGAGCACGACAAGATGAGTCCGCTGGGTTCGCGGCGCGTAGTGGTGGGATGTTTCGCCGAGGGCGTGTTGTGTGCGCTCGCGGCGCTCTGCGCGCCGGCGTATGCCCAGCGCGCGGTCGACCCGGCGATCGCGCCGGTACTCGATCGTCGCAAGGTCCCCCAGGCCCTGTCGCTCGACACGCCGTCGCTCGGGCTGTTTCAAAACGATGTCCAGCGATCCGTGTTTCAGCAGTACCACACGACCCCGCTGGACTTCGCCGACGCGGCGCTGTCCACGGACAACACGTTGGGGACGGGCCTGTCGCGGTTGCCCGGATTCGGGCGCGGCGTCGCCGGCACCACCGGCACAACGTTCGGTACGGGCTTGCCGCTGCTGCCGGGGTTCGGGCAGAACGTCGGCCAGGTGCCGGGCGTCGGCGGTGATCCCTACGCGTTCGCGACGAGCACGACGTTCGGCAACAGAGGGCTGTCGATGGGCTACGGCGGTTTTCGCCCCCGCCGCGATGCGAACCGCCCGGGCGATTTACGTTCGATCCTGACACGGCGGTTCGACCTGCTCGGGGCGACCGCGACGACGGCTCCGCTGCGCGGCGCGCTGCTGCGTATGCGCGGCACACGCTTGCCGGCGACACTCGGGTCGCCCGCGGCCGGTTTGACGGATGTGCTCCTGCCGGCCGAGCCGCAGCACTCGCTCATAGACCACCTGCGGTACGACATCAAACGTTCGTACGCCGCATCCCGCGCGGAGGGCTGGAGCTGGTTGGCATCCGGGCGATACCGCCGGGCGCTGCGGTCGTTCGAGTCCGCTACGACGATCCAGGCGCGCGATTTTGAGTCGCACATCGGCGGGGTCTTCTGCCGTGCGCTGCTCGGCCAGTTTCGGTCCGCCGGCGTCGCGCTGGAGGCGCTGGCCCAACGCGATGTGAATCCGTTCGCGCACGACGTGGATGTGCGCGGGCGGCTGGCGTCGCCCGATGTCGCGGACGGCTTGCGCACGCAGATGCAGGTGTACGGCCAGCGACACGCCGGCGACCGCGGGTTCCGGGCGCTCCACGCTTTCGTGCTCTGGTATCTCGGGGAACGAGACTTGGCGCTGCGCATGGTGGCCGGTGCATCGGGCGGGGCCGGTGTGGTGGGGGGTCCCCAAGCGCCGTCGCCCGACTGGTCCGGTCTTATGGCGGCTGCCTCGGCGACACCGGAGGCCGCCCGCGACGCGCCGTGATCGCCCCCCCCTCGGCATTGGGTCGCACGTCACAGCGTTGCGGCAGTGGGGTAACCTGACGGGTGAGCGCCGAATCGAACATGGGTGCGGCTGCGGCGCGGCGTTGGCTGGTCAGATACCGCATGCCGGCGATGCTGCTGCTGTACGCGCTGCTCTTCGCCGCGGCGCTGTTCGCCGCCTTCAACGTCGCGTACGATTTCAAGTGGGTCGAGTTCAAGCGCTGGTGCCCGGAGCTCTACCTGCCGCTTGTCCTGCTCGCGGTACCGATCAAGCTGCTCGTGTTTCATTACACCGGGCAGTACCGCGGCTCCTGGCGGTATGTCGGCCTCAGAGACCTCTTCAGCATCGTCAGTTCATCGCTCATCGCATCGTTTGTCTTGCTCAGCGTCTACTTCACGGTTGAAAACCTGTGGAACGTGCTGTTCCATCACCGGCTCATTGAACGCGTCGCGAACGCCTACTTCCGTCAATCGTCGGTTTTCCCGCTGGACTGGGCCGCGACCGTCGCGTTCGTATCCGTCGCCCGCGTCCTCGTCCGCTTCTACCACGAAGACACCCGCGCCCAACAGACCGGCGAGACGCGACGCGTCCTCATCGTCGGTGCGGGTGACACGGGTGAGGCACTCCTGCGTGAGATCCTGCGCATGCCGTTCGGCCGATACCGCTGCGTCGGATTCCTGGACGACGAGGTCCGCCAGCTCCACGGCCGGATACACGGGGTCGAGGTCGTCGGACGCACCGCGGACATGAGAGCCCTGTGCCATCAGCATGACATCCACGAGGTCCTGATCGCGTTGCCGCACGCGACGCCCAAGACGATCCGCCGACTCGTCGAGCGGTGTGAGGGCGCCGGCGTACGGTTGCGCACGGTGCCCGCCGTCACCGATGTCATCGCCGGACGCGTGCAGGTCAGTCAGATCCGCGAGGTCGACATCGAGGACCTGCTCGGGCGCGAACCCGTGCGGCTCGATACCGACAAGATCGGTGCGCAGCTACGCGCGAAGCGCATCGCCGTCACGGGCGCCGGCGGCAGCATCGGCGCCGAGATGTGCCGCCAGATCGCCCAGTTCTCGCCGGAGCGCCTCATCCTGCTCGAGCAGGCCGAGAACAACCTCTTCGAGATCGACCGCGAGCTCCGCGCCGCAGCCCCCGAAGTCCAGGTGATTCCCTACGTCGCCGACATCACCGACAGGGCCCGCGTGCAAGCGGTTTTCGATCGGCAACGACCGGCCACCGTGTTCCATGCCGCCGCCCACAAGCATGTGCCCATGATGGAGATCAACCCGAGCGAGGCGATCAAGAACAACATCCGCGGCACCACGACCGTCGCGGATGCCGCGGTCGCGGCCGGCGTCGTGAAAATGGTGATGATCTCGACGGACAAGGCCGTCAACCCGACCAGCATCATGGGCTGCTCCAAACGCGTCGCAGAGATGTACGTTCAAGGGCTCGACCGGCGCGTGGAAACGCAGTTTGTGACCGTGCGGTTCGGCAACGTCCTGGGCAGCAGCGGCAGCGTCGTGCCGATTTTCAAACAACAGATCGCCGACGGCGGACCCGTAACCGTCACGCACGCCGACATGGTCCGCTACTTCATGACCGTTTCGGAGGCCGCACAGCTCGTCCTGCAGGCCGGCACCATGGGGCACGGTGGTGAAATCTACGTCCTCCACATGGGGGACCCGGTCAGGATCGTCGACCTCGCCCGCGACATGATCACCCTCAGCGGTCTGCGGCCCGGAACCGACGTCGAAATCACATTCACCGGTACCCGTCCCGGCGAGAAGCTCTTCGAAGAACTATCCCACGAAGGCGAGGACATCGGCGATACCGCCCACCCCAAGATCGGCATCTGGAAACACCGCAACGACGACCTCGACGCGGTCATCACCGGCATCGATCGCCTCCTCGCGATCGCCGACTCCGCATCCAACGGCGAGATCCGCGAGGCACTCGCCGACATCGTCCCCGAATACCGCCCCGCCACCGACACCACCACCCACCCACCACAACACGCCGCCACCCCGCGCCCCTGACCGCCGCGCGACGCTGGCACGACGCACCCCGCACACCCGGTGACGCGCCGGACCGATGCGGGAGGACGAGGCTCCCGCCGAGCCACGCCGGAAGCGCGACGCGCCCGCCGTCATGGGCTGCGTGGTGGGGCAGGTCTCCGCCTCAACTTGCCCGGCGTTGGTGACACGGCCACAATGGGGGCGAGGCGCCACGGACGGGCCGCGTTCGGCGCCACGTATCGGCTGTTGCCGGCACCGCCCGGCCGAACCGGACCGACATCGCGTTACGCGGCAGACGGAGATCGTCATGGGTATGTGGATCATCATTACGCTCTGCGGGGTGCTGACACACGGTGGCACAGGCGCGATGGAAGACGCCGCGCGACGCGTCACGTCGCTGCGTGACGACGCCCCGGCGGCACCCATCGCGGCCGACAACGCCACGGCGCGACTCGCGGATCGCTACCGGGCCGCCGCACGTCGGATCATCGACGCCGCGCTCGCCGGCAACGACGCGTACCGAAAGCTCGAACGCCTCTGTGATGACGTCGGCGCGCGCCTGAGCGGATCGCCCGAACTCGATGAGGCCATCCGGTGGGCCGTGGCCACGATGCGACGCGACGGTCAGGACAACGTCCACACCGAACGCGTTATGGTGCCGCACTGGGTCCGCGGGGCGGAATCCTGCGCGATGATCAAACCAAGGCCCAAGCCCCTGGCCATGCTCGGGCTCGGCATGTCCGTCGGCACGCCGCCCGGAGGCATCACCGCCCCGGTTGTCGTGGTGCGCAACGAGGCGGAGCTCGACGCGAAGACGGATGAGATTCCCGGCAAGATCGTCCTGTTCAACAACAAGATGCCGCCCTACGACCCCGAGCGGGGCGCGGGGTACGGTCGGACGGTACGGTTTCGCGCCGGGGGCGCACGCCTCGCGGCCGAGAAGGGGGCCGTCGCGTGCCTCGTGCGGTCCGTGACGGCCACAAGCCTTTCCACACCGCACACCGGCGGCATGCGCTACGGCGACGCGAAGGTAAAGATTCCCGCCGCCGCGATCACCGTCGAGGACGCGGGCCTGATCGCCAGGCTGTGCGGACGCGGCGTCCCGGTCGTCGTGCATCTCGCCATGGCCGCCAAGACCATGCCCGACGCCGTGTCGGCCAATGTCATCGGCGAGCTCCGCGGCCGCACGCGCCCGGAACAAGTCGTCGTGATCGGCGGCCACCTCGACTCATGGGACGTCGGTCAGGGTGCCCATGATGACGGCGGCGGCTGTGTCATCGCGATGGAAGCGATCAACGTACTCCGGAAGCTGAACTTGATTCCGCGGCGGACGATCCGCGTCGTCCTGTTCACGAATGAGGAGAACGGGCTGGCCGGCGGCCGGGCCTACGCCAAGGCCCATGCCGACGAGTTGCCCCGCCACATCGCCGCGATCGAGTCCGACAGCGGCGTATTCCGCCCGACCGGTTACAGCATCGACTGCGTGGACGAGACCCGCGAGCGCGCCGCGGTCGAACAGATGGGCGACATCCTGACCCTGCTGAGCTCGATCGGCGCCACAAACGCCGAGGCCGGCGGCTCCGGAGCGGATGTCGGTCCGATGAAGGACGCAGGTGTCGTGCTCATGGGCCACGAAGTCGATGGCGCGAAGTACTTCGACTACCACCACACGCACGCGGACACGCTCGACAAGGTCGACCCGGTCGAGCTCACACAGAACGTCGCTGTGCTCGCCACCGTCGCCTACATCCTCGCCGATATGGACCCGCCGATCGGAGCCCCCGCCCGATAGTCCGTAAACCCACACACGACCGTCGCCGGCGTTCTCATCGGACCGGTTCGCGCCTCACCGCCATGGGACCAGCCGACACGGTGCGTGACACTTCCGGCGGCCGAAATCAGAGCCCCAAACGCAAACCCGGGATAGCACCGGATCGAGCGTTGCACCAGAGAACCCGCTCGCGGGCGCTCGGGGCTCCGCGTGCGTTGTGTATTCCCTGTCGGCCCCCCGCCCGTGTCCCGACCAGGAGACCGCGGGAACTGGCACGGAGCCCCCCGCCCGGCGATGCGACAACCAGGTTGTATGTGCGCGTCGGGACGGCTAACATACTCAAGACGGATATGCCCCTGCTGCCCCTGCCGTGTTTCCCAAGGAGTTACCCCCGCCGTGGATATGCGTTCGCTCGGTGAAAGCCAACTCTCCGTCGCCCCGATCGGCCTGGGCACCTGGGCCATGGGCGCGACCGTCGAGACGTGGGGCTGCGTCGACGACAATGAATCCATTGCGGCGATCCACCAGGCCGTCGACCGGGGCATCAACCTCATCGATACGGCCCCGATCTACGGACTCGGGCACAGCGAGACCATAGTCGGTCGGGCGATCCGTCACCGCCGGTCCGACGTGCTGCTCGCCACCAAGTGCGGCCTCCTGTTCCGCGATGGCGATGTGCAGACCCCGCACCGGTCGCTCGCGCCCGAGAGCATCCTCCGTGAGTGCGACGACAGCCTGCGGCGCCTCAAGACCGACACGATCGACCTGTACCAATGCCATTGGCCGGACCCGGACACGCCGATCAAAGACACGATGGGCGCGCTCACGAGCCTGCTGGCCCAAGGCAAGATCCGCGCAATCGGCGTGTCGAATTTCAGTTGCGAGCAGATCGCCGCAGCGCGTGAGTTCGGCCCGATCCACGCGGTGCAGGTGGCGTTCTCGATGCTGCACCGCCGCGCGGCCGACGACCTCATCCCATTCTGCCGCGAGCACAACATTGCGGTGCTCGCGTACAGCCCGCTTGCGAAGGGCTTGCTCACCGGCAAGTTCGGTCCAAATGACACGTTTGAGGACATCAGATCACGCGACCCGGACTTCATCGGCGACCGGTTCCAGCAGAACCTGCGGATCGTGGATGCGTTGTCCGCGATCGCGGCCCGGTATGACAAAACCGCGGGGCAACTCGCGCTCAACTGGACCATCACACACCCGGGTGTCACCGCGGCATTGGCCGGCGCGAAGCGCCCGTCCCAGGTCCGGGACAACACCGGCGGCACCGGGTGGGCGATCTCCGACGAAGACCGAACCGCGATCGAACACATCCTGCGAGATGGGCCGGCGTGACCCACCGAACCGCTCAGCCACGAGACCGCCGCGCGGCACCACGCGCGATGCGACGCAACCCACCCGTGGGAGGCCCGCCGCACCGCGTCGCCGATCTCACCGCGCTATCCGCCGCGCTCGATCGCTACAGCCCGGGTGCCGACGGCGAGCGCCCTGTCCGGCGCGGCAACGGTGGGCTGGTACTCCCGTTAACGGCCGCCTTGCTTGCGGGGCTCGCGTGCCTCGTCGGCACCAGCGCGACGTATATCTGCCGTGCCACGATCGAACTGGACGGTGACGTGGCGCCCCGGACGCTCGCGACGCTCGAACAAAACCTGTTTTACGCCGCGGCGCGCGATCTGCACGATGATCGCGACGTAAACCCGATGCCGGACTGCCCCACGCCGAACCCCGCGGGCGCGGTGTGCGTTTGTGCGACGACGACACGTCGCGAGCGTGGGCGCGCGACGCTTCAGGCCACGGCGGAGCGCTTCGTGGCGGCCCGAGCGTCCGCCATCGCGGCCGCCCGCGCGAACCCGTCGCGCGGCGAGGAGGTGATCGCCCGCTACACGCGGGACCTGCGCGCCCGGCTCGACGCCGCCGAGGCAGAAGCGGACGCCGCGCTCGCGAGATTGCCCGCCCCCGACGTGCGAACCCGGCGCGACGCGCTTCGCGCCCAGTGGGGGGCGTTGCGCCAGGGGTTTACGGCGGCGCGCGAGGCGCTGAAACACGCGACGGCGGCCCTTGCCGAACTCGCAGCCCGACCGGAACCCACGCGAGGCATCGTCCCGACCGAACGACGGCGCGACGCGCTCGAGGCCGACGCAACCCTGCAGCAGGACCTCGCGGAGTTGGCGGTCGAGCTGACGGAACTCAAGCTGCTGCTCCTCAATGTCTGGCAGCACGCGGCGGAGCCGCTTGACGCGTTGACCGCGGCCGCCGGACGACTCAGCGACGCATGTTCGAGCGAAACCGCCACGCTTCCGACACAGCTTGAACAGTTACAGTTTAAACGCATCGCGTCGGACACGCAGCGATACGTGGAGCTTGTGGCCGGGTTTCGGGCCGCGTGGGCGACCGAGTTCGCGGCCGTCCGGCGCACCGACGACGATCCGTATACCGCCACGCTCATGGATGCGCACCAGCGCATCCGCGCGCTCTTGCGGGATTTTCTCATGGCGTCGGGTGACCGCCTCGGGCACATACGCCGCTACGTCAAGGCGATGCGCGAGGGCGTCGGGCACGACGCGAAGTACCACGTGTTGTACTCGACGCTGGTCCGGCGATTCGAGGCGGTCCAGGCCGCGCACCGTCGGTTCGAGTTCGCCGCGAGCGGGGTTGAACCGACCGACAGTTTCAAGATCGACACGGCGCTGCGGCGCGGGCGCGGGCTGCGACGCCGGACGCGGCGTGCCATCGCCGCGATTACGGACCGGCTCGAGCGCGACGCGGTGGAACGCGCCCGCCGGCAGCACCGCGAACGCATCGCCGCGATGGAGCAGCGCGTGGCGGCGCTGCGCGTCGAGGCCGGTGAGCACATCGATCGGATCGTCGCGTTGCAGGACGACCTCAACCTCACGGCCGACCTGACCGAGGATTTCCTGGAACGGGTCCTTCACGCCGAGCTCGCGTCGGTACGCAAGGACGACATGGCGCAGTTCCTCGCCGCGACCGAGACCGAGCTCGACGGGCTCAAGCACGCGCGGCTCGCGGACCTCGACCGATGTCGACTCGGTGCGGTGTCGTGCGCCGTTGTCGGGCCGCCGCTGAATCAATCCAGGCGTTTTCTGTTCGGCGGCGCCGTTGCGCTCATCGCATTGGTCTGCGTCGGAGTCGGTCAGCGCTGGATCGCTCGCGGCGCGTGAGCGTTCGTTTGAAGGAGCCTTTCAGCGCCGGACCGGTGGCCAACTGACGCAGACCCGGTACGAAGCACCGGGCGGACAAAAGACGTGATCCAGTTTTTGCATGGGATCTGGTCCCGGATGCATACAAGGTTGTCCAACCGGGACGACACGCAGGATCGTACCGAAACATACAGAAGGGGTACATGTGATTCGGGATAGCAAAACGGTTTGGTCGAAACCGCGGATCGGCGCCGCGCTCGTGGTGGCCGTCTGTGTCGCACCGGTTGGAACGGTGACCGCGGGGGCGGCCCCTGCGGAAGCGGCATCCGCCGGCGCGGCCTCCGGGGGCGCAGCGCCGGTCGGGGCGGCGTTTGCCGTGACGGTGTGGCCGGGCGACGGCGCGCTGCGCACCGCGCGGCCCGGGCCGCTGAAGCAGTTTGAGCAACTCGTCGCACGCATGGAGGACGCCTCGGCCGCGTACTACGAGGCGCTGGACGCGCTGGAGGCGCGCGCGCCCGATGGCCGGCCTGCCGTGCACGCGATCGAGGACCTGCCCCGCGACGAACGACCGGCGATCCTCAAGCAGATGGACGCCGTCGCCCGCGCCGCCGCCGGCACGGATGATGCCGCTCCGCTCGCGGTCGGCGTCTTTAGCTGGGCGTTGTACATCGGCGACGACCTGGCGCTCACGTGGCTGGATACGCTGGCCCGCCGGTATCCCGACGAGCCGTACCTCAACGAGTACCTGGTCGACATACCCGATCTCTACCGATCGGCCGGCTCGCCCCAGGCGTGGGCGTCGTGCGCGAGAAGCTCCGGGAGACCCAGGCGTATCGCCACTG